>NZ_PVWO01000119.1 GCF_003003845.1 Chamaesiphon polymorphus CCALA 037
TTGGGTCAGCGATTCGCGCACGCCTTTGTTTCCCGACGGTTTACGAGCGATCGAGACAAGACAGCGCACCAAGCAGAGAATTGAGAATCAATAATCGATGATTAGATTAATTATCCTCGCTGTGAAGCGGGGATTTTTTATAGTTGGCTCGATCTCGGACCCTACAACTTCAGACAATAATGATACCAATTTAAATGATGTTGGCGACAGATAGAGCATCCAAAATGAATGGATATCCAGTGATACTGGCAATGATTTCAGGAGTGAGTTCTGTCAAATCAAACCGCGTCTGCCAATTACAATTAGATTGGCGTTCCAAGTTTTGGCTACTTCACAAATCATCTTGCCTGGGTCGCCGATATGCTGGGTGAATTCAGTCGAAATGCCAGCAGCGGTTGCTTCTGATTCAAACATTCACAGCTTCTTGAATCCGGCTTGTTCCCGCTTTTCTAACCGCTCGGTATATGTCCGCATTGCTGATTCAGGCATACCAATAAAAGTATCGCCAGGATAAAAATCATCGAGCAAAATCAAGCAAACCAAGGTCGATGCCAATAGCTTGGTCGGGTCGTTCGACCCGACCGCCATTCTCGTTTGTTCCTGGATTTTCAGCCCCATCATCCATCAATATTAATTTAGTTACAAAGTTTACGATCGGGTGGAAATATGCGATCTTAGCAATTTGGATATGTTGCCTATTAATTATCGGCACTCCAAAAATCTCGTTGGCAAATGCGCCTGCTCTCTCACAATTTGACGCTCGTCAGTGGACAGAAATATCCAAAAGTCAATCGATCGATCTCGATTTTACTTATGCAACTACAATGATTCGATCGAGTGATGACTTAAGGCTCTTCACTACTTAGTATGCTCAATCGATAGTAAATAGAGCGAACAAAGCTTAATAAATATGTGCGATCGATCTAAAAAGCTCCTTAGTGATTGACGTGGAAGAAGTTTTAGGATTAAATATACTCTAGCTAGAAGTGATGTTTAAGTAATTGAGAAGAACATGCTCACAAAAAAGGAACTCAAACTATTAACAGAAGTGCTAAATCTAGAAGGAGTAAAAGTATCTGATAAGCATCAGCACAAAGGAATTGGAATAATTCTAAAAATTGAGTCGATCGCCAAAGAAAGTATCTGTAATATTTGCGGGACGAAAAGCGATAGATTACATCAAAACCATCAACAAATAATCAAAGATTTGGATTGGGGAGAGCAAGCTGTATTTTTAGAGACAAACAGAAGACAATTCAAATGTGAGAAATGCAACAAACCATTTAGCGAAGAATTGGAATTTGTAAAAGAAAGGAGAAAATATACAAAAAGATTAGCAGCTAAAACTATAGAAGAAGTATTGGCAGATGATATTAGGAGTGTAGCAAAGAAAGGGAGAGTGACAGAGAAAGAAATAGAAAGAATGTTGAAAGATGCATCAAAGGACTTGTCAAAAGTCAAACCAATAGGTTTAAAAAGGTTGGGGATAGATGAAATAGCATTGATTAAGGGACAAGGGAAATATTGTGCAGTATTAATGGACTTGGATCGCTCCAAATTATTGATGATTATAGAAGGTAGAACTAAAGAAGAAATCAAAAAAGTCTTGAGAGAATGGGGATCTGAAGTCTTAGAAGGAATCGAAGAAGTGAGCATAGACTTATGGGCAGGATATAAAAGTCTAGCAACAGAAATGATACCAAATGCTCAAGTAGTAGCAGATCGTTTTCATGTAATGGCTCAAATAAATCAAGAATTAGATGGAGAAAGAAAGAAGGAGAAGCGAAAAATACAAGCAGAAATTAAGCAAGCTAAAACACCAGAAGAAAAGCTAAAAAAAGAAACTATTTTAGCCGGAATAACAGATAGTAAATATGCAATATTGAAGAATAAAGAGAACTTGAATGATAAACAAAAAGACAAGCTAATTCAAGTACAAGATGTATCAGATCGGCTAAAAATAATGCATCAACTGAAGGAAGAGTTCAGAGAAATATTTGAGAAAACAGAAAAATGGACTGATGGGTTACTAGGATTAGGGAAATGGCTTTCTACAGCCCAAAAGTATTTTGTTAATAGCCAATCGACAATTTATCGCTGGTTTGATGAGATACTTGCTTATTTCGACAATAGAACGAGTAGCGGGGTAGTAGAGGGGATTAATAACAAACTTAAGCTAATCAAACGTAGTGGATATGGATTCACTAATTTTGAAAATTTCCGAAATAGGTGTCTGCTTAACTGGCATTTTAATCATTAATTTGGCATACCAAGTAGTGAAGAGCCTGACTTAAATTCGCTACACATAACCTGATTTCAATTATTTAAGCCATTCTTCCCATTTGAAACCAGATTGCGATCGATAGTAGTTACTTCTTGCTGATTCTGTTGTGTAAATGGTAAAACCCAATTGGCATTAAGAGCATAATCGATCGCATACCGTGCGATCGCAAACATAATTACACTTTTGCCTACTATTAAGCCATCTACCCAAACTTGGGATAGATCGAATTCACTGACATTTACCCCTGCTAAACCGCGTACCAAACCAAAAGCCAATACCGCCCCAGAATTGAGATGATCGTTACGATCGGTACGGATGATATAACGATAAGTAACACCAAATAAAAAGCCACTGACGATCGCGATCGCGGCTTCCAAACCCAGACTGACCAACGATCTCGAATGTTCGTGCAGCACGAATCGATCCGCAGTCTGCATCAAACCATAGCCGATACCTGCGGCAATCCCACCGAGACTGCCTGCTTTTACTGATTCGATTCGTTCTAGTCGATCGCGCATGGGGACTCAGTATACTTGAAGCAGAACCCCAAGGTCGAATCTTTGCAAAGTAATGTAAAAAACAAGATCGGCGATCTCGATCGAGGGAAGTATTGTAAAGTAGATGGCAGTTAGGTTAGTGTGGACGAGTCGCAAGAGAGCGCGCCCTCACCAGCTAAAATACAAGTAGTAATTCTAAACCAAACAATGGTAGACCGTCCAATCAAAAAAGCCGATCGTCAAAATCCACCTGTTGAGAGTGACGGCACCCCCAAATCTTCCGAAGCCCCCAAGAAGAAGAGTAGTGAAAATCGCGGTGCAGATCGAGGTGGCAGAAGAGACTCGAACAAAAGAGATGAATCCAAACCCCCAGAAAACCTCGCACTGATGAGAGGGCCAAAACCAAGCAAGGCTAAACCCCCAGTCATCAAGACAGCAGACTCAGAAGCTACTGAAGAGACTGCAACAGAAGATGCATCGTCAGAAGCTTCCACGACCGAAGAAAGCTAATCTTGAATCGTTTAAATAGTTCCTCCGATTTTAACTTTTTAGCCTGCCGCGATTTCGATCGTGGCAGGTTCGTTCTTGCTAGCCATTTTGTGAGATGTATTTGGTAAAACCCTAAAGCCTAAAGCCTAAAACCTAAAACCTACCCCTCAACCGATCGCCACAAAGATCGATCGGCATTTGGTGGTACCATAATCCAGAGACTTTCGGGCACCACGCGAAAATTCATCGGAGTCGCACCGAGGTAGTCGCCATCGACTTGAATGGGGAGATGCTTGCCCCGCTTGTTCCGAATTTCGACTTCTTTTGCTTGATAATACTGAACGCGGGGATCGCGGTTGTAGTGACGGGCGAAAATTGAAATCAACCTGCGCGGTGCCGATAACATGCCGCGTCCTTTAATCACGCAGACATCTAACAAGCCATCATCGATCGTCGCATGAGCGGTAAACTTGACGACACCGCCATAGAGTTGGCTGTTGCCGATAATTACCATTAAGATTTTGCCGCGTATCCGCTTGCCATCGACGCGCAATTTCAGGCGCACGCCGCGAAAATTCCAAGCGATTTGAACTGCTTGCTTGACATAGGCGATCGCACCTAATATTTTCTTCTCATCTGACCTTACCGTCGCCGTGACGGCAGCGTCGAAACCGATTCCGGCCATCAGGAGGAAATAACGATCTCCGGCCATGCCAACGTCAATTTTGGTCAATTCTGACTTGGCGATACTTTCGGCGGCTTTGAGCATGTCCATCGATAAGCCCATTTCCCGCGCCCAAATATTGACAGTGCCGAGTGGCAGCACTCCCAGGGCGGTTTCGGTGCCTACCAAGCCATTCATGACTTCATTTACCGTACCGTCGCCGCCAGCAGCGACGACGGCATTGTAGCCAGATTGGGCTGCTATTTGAGCTTTGGTGGTAGCATCGCCAGGAGCGGTAGTAGCAGCAATTTGGACTTGCCAACCCAGATCGCGCCACAAATTTGCCACTCGATCGAGTGTATTCTTTAAATTGGGCGATTGTCCTGCTGTAGGGTTATAGATAATGAGGACTTGCAGATTGGGTGTTAGACTGACACGCATTGAGGAAGTTTTTTCCCAGTATGGAGTTGGGAGTTGGGAGTGAAATCATGCGGAGGTTACCTCCACCTGTGTTTCAGTCAGCGACTACGCCAACGAGACAGTTAGGAGTGTAGCAGACGATCGACTTACAGATGTGGGAATTTAGAACCCAATCGCTCGATAATAGAGACCGATAGCTCTACAATTGAGTTTCTATACATCTAGATTTTTAGCTGTAATTATTAATTTTTCGATATGTCTGATTTTTTGTTAGAGGTCGGTACTGAAGATTTGCCAGCAGGGTTTGTCAGCGATGCAATTGGTCAGTGGGAAAAGATGATTCCAGCGAGTCTGACGGCTGAAGCTCTGTCTTATAATAGCGTAGAGATCTATGCTACGCCACGCCGACTCTCGGCCATTATTACTAATTTACCCGATCGGCAGGTCGATCGTGTGGAGGAAATTAAAGGCCCTCCCGCCGCCGCAGCTTATAAAGATGGACAACCGACTCCCGCAGCCATCGGGTTTGCCAAGAAGCAAGGGGTAGATGTATCGAGTCTAGAATTGCGTCCGACCGATAAGGGCGAGTTTATTTTTATAACCAAAACGATCGCCGGACGCAATACCACAGAAATTTTAACCGAGTCGATCCCCCAGTGGATTTTTAAACTAGAAGGCAAACGGCTGATGCGCTGGGCGAATGGGGAGCTAAAATTTCCCCGTCCGATTCGCTGGTTGGTAGCACTGTGGAATGAATCAATTTTACCGATCGAAATTGTCAATGGTGAAGATGTCGTCACTAGCGATCGGATTTCGCACGTCCATCGAGTTCTTCATCCTCAACCAGTTTCCGTCGTTTCAGCCTCTGAGTATTTAAAAACCTTGGCGGATGGCTTTGTAAATGTAGACCAAAATCAGCGTACAGCCGATATCCAGCAACAGATTCAAGCTGCCGCAACTCAAATGGGTGGTGTTGCCGAAGTTTATCCCGATTTGTTAGCTGAAGTAGTAAATTTGGTCGAATATCCCACTGCTGTTGTCGGTAAATTTGACGATGAATTTCTCAATTTACCGCCAGAAGTAATTACCACTGTCATGGTGACGCATCAGCGATATTTCCCGATCTTTACAGATGCTAGCAAACAGAAATTATTACCGCACTTTATCACGATTTCTAATGGCGATCCGGCCAAGTCCGATATCATCGCTGCCGGAAATGGACGCGTCGTCCGCGCGCGATTGGCGGACGGGCAATATTTCTATCAAGCTGATTTAGCCCAACCATTAGCTGACTATTTACCGAAACTAGATACAGTTACTTTTCAAGCCGATTTAGGTTCGGTACAGTTAAAAGTCGATCGGATTGTCAAAAATGCTAACTCGATCGCGAGTCAATTAAATTTAACTCCCGCACAGTGCCAAAATATCGATCGCGCAGCGTTACTTTGTAAAGCCGATCTCGTCACCCAAATGGTGGGTGAATTCCCCGAATTGCAAGGAATTATGGGATCTAAATATGCGATCGCTAATGGCGAAACACCAGAAGTAGCTACCGCCATATTCGAGCATTATTTACCCCGCAATGCTGAAGATAGCTTACCCCAAACTTTAACCGGACAAATCGTCGGTATCGCCGACAGATTAGATACATTAGTCTGTATCTTCGGCTTAGGGATGTTGCCGACAAGTTCGTCCGATCCCTTCGCCCTCCGACGCGCGGCAAATGCGATCGTGAATATCGTCTGGAATGCTAACTTAGGCATCAATCTCGAACAATTAATAGCTCGCATCGTCACCCAATTTAGCCAGATTAGAACTCAAGTAAATACTGCCGAACTCACCCAACAATTACAAGATTTCTTCATCCAAAGATTGCGAAACTTACTTCAAGAAGACCGCCAAATCGACTACGATCTCGTCAATGCCATCTTAGGTGAAAACGATCGAGAATATACCCAGCGCACCCTCACCGATTTACTCGATACACGAGATCGAGCCATATTTCTCCAACAGATTCGCGATAACGGTACTTTAGAAAGTATCTATGCAACTGTCAATCGATCGAGTAAATTAGCCGCTCAAGGTAATTTAGATACCCAGCAACTAGCACCCACCCAAGTAGTCCAAACAAATCTCTTCCAAAAACATTCTGAGCAAGTCGTCTACGATGGTTTAATCGCCCTAGAACCCCAGACAAACGCTGCAAAAGCTTCGCGTAACTATCAAGAACTTATCGATGCTCTAGCGGAGCTAACACCCGCAATTAGTAACTTCTTTGATGGCGAAGATAGCGTCCTCATTATGGACTCCAATCCAGACATTAAAACCAACCGTCTCAATCTCTTAGGATTGGTTCGCAATCACGCACGGGTGTTAGCTGATTTTGGATCGATCGTCAAATAGTAGATAAATTGTAGGTTGGGTAGAGCGATCGCTCTACCCAACCTACACAAGTAAAATTCATAGATGATAAAGAATCAAATTTCATCCATGCAATCTGATTCATGGAAAATTGCCTGCATATCCATTAGATCTTTCTCCTCAAAAACAAGATCCCAGCTCGGCTCTGGCCCTGGATATTCCCAAACTCGAAGGTATATTTTTTCGTTATGTTCAGACCAATCAACATCAAAGCCTTCACACTCTAGATCAAAGATTTGTTCTTCCAATTTTTCTTGGGCAATATCAATAGCTCCCAAGAATTCAACCCCAGAATACTGAACGAGGCGACCTATCGTTACCGATCTACCATGTGCCCACGATCTATACGCTTTTAACCTGTCATCAATTTTTGCCTGGAATTCAGAATTCATCTTTAGAGTCTAAATATAATTATTTTAAGTGGCGATAGTGAAACATAACATCCACAACAATATCCTAGAGATGTTGGGTTTCATTCATCACCCCAACTTACCATCAATGGTTGTGCTGCATTAATCTTCACACGTAAAATAAGGTCGATCGTGGAAGACAATCCTTGCCGTATCTGCAAGTTGCTTCCAAGCTCGATCGTCAAGCTCAAATATTATTTGCAATTCTGAGAATCCGGTACAATTGATACCTTCTTCATCAAATATACATTTGAGATTCGATCGATGTAAATCAAAAGATGTAATACATTCATAAATGGTTGCTTGCTGAATCTCTTTGACAGTGCAAACACCCCAATCATCACTCTCGTCCAAACCACGGGAGAAGCTCCAAGAGTGACCATCAACTTCAACATCGCCAACCGAAAAAGCAATTAAATAATATTGAGTATCGGCAGAAGATTCTTCAACATGAGTTTCAACATCCTCAGCAGTGAAAGATAGTAAAGTTGTCATCCTCTAACACCTAATAAAATCAAAAGAAAATGGGATCTTGTCGATCGGACAGTAGTAGACAAATTGTAGAAATCCAACTAGCACAGCAATACCATAGAGATGCTAGGTTTGACCTAAGTAGCTGTGCTAAATTAAATCTCGATCGCGAACTGTACTTATAACATCGGTGCTGTTGGGTTTCGTGCCTCAACCCAACCTACGTATTACACACATTTTATATTTAATTCTACATATCTACTGACTATTTTTCCTACGGTTCGATCTCCCTAAATCGATCGATTAGCGAAAGCACGATCGATTCAAGCGACAGCCAAGATTCTGGGCAGCGTCCCCGAACCCATTTGAACTGACTCGAACATTGGATACCTCCTTCCAAACGCACCACAATCCAAATTCCATCTAAAACTCCGGTCGGATCGGTTTTAATTTTCGGTGCAAGTTGTAAACTCTCAAACCTCTCAATAATAGTGTCTAATTCCTGATGTGTAATTGCTAATGGTGTCATGCCAACAACTAAGATCTCATTATCTGGTACACCTTGGGAGTGAAAAATCTTAAGTTCTTCCTGCTGTCGAATTTCCCAACATTCAGTAATCCCTCCAGAATCGATTGAAACAATTCGGATACACAACGCTCCGATTCCAGTACAATCTACATCTTGCCAATAGGGGCGAGGAGTGGCTATTGCTTCGTAGCCTTTCTGTAGCTCCTGCTGGCGACGAAATTCACGCAATCTCTCTTTATTTTTACTGCCCATTTAATTGAATTCGATCGAGAGTAATATTAAAAAACTATAGTGTTCACTTGTCACTTACTCCCATCTGACTTCGCACCCAACCTCGAAATGCTTTCACCAATGCGAGATAATCCATTGTTGTCGATCGCTGCAACCAGCTAGTAAGATCTGGAATCGACAAATTTCCAAAAAATTGACTGGTCTGGACTGCAATATAACTGCTATTCTGTAATTGTTGAATAACTAAAGACTCTCCATTATAAATCCAGACTTCTGCTACTCCCAAATCTGCATAAACCTGAAGCCGATTTTGAGAACTGCTGGTAATATCAACTTCTAAAACTAGATCCGGCGCGGGATCTGCTTCCATATTTAATCTTTTCTTGCCTTGCACCGCCGCAATATTGCGAATGTAAAAACACTCATCTGGTTCGGCTCCACTCAATTCTGGTTGCTTAAAAGTAGTCGAGCCGAGTGGATAAATACTGACTTCCAACTCTTCGGCAATAGTTTCGATAAAACGACCCAAAACTCTTTTGTTCAGTTCGTGTTCGGGAGAGGGAGCCATAATTTCGAGATTACCGCGATTGTAGGTGAGGCGGAGCCGCCGATCGCTCAATTCCTCTAGTAGCGTTTCGTAGGTTTTCCAGCTAATCCCCGACAGGCGAATAATCTCATCCGGTGGCGCAAGTAAAGTTGCAGTCATAGATCCAACTGAAATTGAATGCTTTTATTTTAATCTACACACTCACGATCGAGTAAAATAGATCGGAAAATTTATTTAAGATCCAACTTCTACGTCTTTTGTCTGGTTCGCACGATTGCAGCCGGGTTCCTCGATTGCACTGCATCCGCTCTGCTTAGAGCAACGCGAATCGCTGCGGCAAAAAAACACCATCCTCACAGCAATTAAAGATCTTATATGAAAAAAGCTACTGTAATTGGTCTAGGTCGATCGGGTATCGCCGCTGCAAAACTCTTGACAAAACATGGGTATAGTGTCACCCTCAGCGATAGTAATAGTAATCCCAATCTTGAAGCGCAAAAACAACAATTAGAATTACTCAATATTAACGTCAAACTCGGCGACAAATTCACGCCCACTGATGAAGATACGATCGTGGTGAGTCCTGGCGTACCTTGGGATATCGCACCGCTCGTCACAGCTAGAGAAATGGGGATCGACACGATCGGCGAAATGGAATTAGCATGGCGGTATCTTCAGGATCTTCCGTGGGTAGCAATTACCGGAACTAATGGTAAAACTACGACTACAGCCTTGACTGCTGCTATATTTCAGGCTGCTGGCATCGAAACGATCGGGTGTGGAAATATTGGGTTTGCGGCTTGCGAATTAGCATTATTAGAAACGCATCCGGCGTGGATTATTGCCGAAATGAGTAGCTATCAAATCGAGTCTACTTTTACCTTGAAACCCCAGATTGGAGTCTGGACGACATTAACTCCCGATCACTTGGCTCGTCATAAAACTGTGACTAATTATGCCCAGATCAAAGCTAAACTACTCCGCAGTTCTCACCATCAAATTCTCAACGGTGACGATCGATATTTACACGATCTGGGTGAATCGGATTGGCAAAATGCGACGTGGACGAGTGTAGAAGGCAAGCAGTATTTACGCGGTAATCCCGAAGCTGGGATTTGGATTGAAGATAATTGGGTTGTCTTTCGAGGCGAACGAGTGCTACAAGCTGACTCGCTGAAAATGCCTGGAGATCATAACCGCCAAAATATGTTGATGGCTGTGGCGATTGCTAAACTAGCAGGCATCGATAATGATGCGATCGCGAATGGTGTGGCTAGTTTCCCTGGCGTTGCCCATCGTCTAGAATATATCTGCACGCATGAAGGAGTGGATTATATTAACGATAGTAAGGCGACTAATTATGATGCTGCCGATGTCGGATTGACAGCAGTCAAAGCTCCGGTAATACTAATTGCTGGCGGTGAAGCCAAAGAAGGCGACGATCTGGCTTGGTTGGAGACGATTAAGCAAAAAGCCGCCGCAGTATTATTAATCGGCTCGGCGGCAACTCAATTTGCCGATCGACTAACATCCGTTGGATATACTAATTTTGAAATCGTCGAAACGATGGCAAATGCCGTAGCTCGCGCTCCCGAACTTGCCAAACGCGATCGAGCTAAAGTGGTGTTATTATCCCCAGCTTGTGCGAGTTTCGACCAGTATACGAGTTTCGAGCATCGCGGCGATGATTTCCGACAATTATGTCAAGCATTATCAACAGGCGGTTGAGACTCAATACTTCTCTTCTAAGAACTGCCAGCGACTTCAGTCGCTGTTTAACTGTCTAGCCGGACGGTATTAACAAGTATTGAATTGACACCGAGTAAATCAAGCTAGACATCTCTAGCACCGTCGATAAATCGCTCGATGTACGGGTAAACCCTTCTTCAGGGTAAATGCTTCTCGCTCGGTGGGAATACCGAGCGGATTGGGTTCGATCCAATCTGCTTGGGTGCGATCGAAAGCGGCATTTTCACTAAATCGATCGCACATTTCCCGCGCTACCCATTCTAGATCCGATTGCAAAAATACTTCGGCACCGATTGGCAAATAGCGCGCCAAATCGTTAACTAATTCTGGTTGAACGACGCGGCGTTTGGCATGTTTAGTTTTGAAACAAGGATCGGGATATTGAATGCTCACCCGTTGTAATTTCCCTTCGGGGAGCGATGCGAGCAACGTTGAGAGTGAAGTATTGATATTGCCAAATACATAATGCAGATTGTCTGCACCTAATTCGTCTCGTTTCTGATTGGCGTGCGTGACTAAAGCTTCGCGAATTTCGATGCCTAGATAATTCCACGAGCGATCGTGTTGTGCGATTTGGAGCAAAAATTTTCCCCACGCGCTGCCAATATCAAGATGAATCGGTGCCGATAAGTTAGCATAAATTTCTGCCCAATCTGGTGGCGTCAGCGGTTGTTGATAGATAATACTCAGTGGATTGACATGCTGCCGAACTTTAATCCGAGCCATGAAGCGCAAGCGATAATACTAAGTGGATGGAAATACTGCCGAAAGTCGAGCCGAAGATTGGCAGCTAACAGAAATTCAAATTGGGAACAGATGCACAAAAAAGTACCCTGGAACAGATAAAGCTAGTAAATCTTAAATTACTCTAGTAGCAATCTAAAATTTACTAGCAAGATCGGGAAATATCGAGCAATTGAGACGAACGCGCGATTAACTCCAGTGAGATTTGATTGAAGTTATCATCTGGATCTCGATCTCGATAAGACGAGATCGAGATCCCCGTGCTAATTGATGTTACTAAGCGAAAATCGCTCTAGTCATCACCAGTTGCTTCATCACCATTGGCATCAACTTGTTTGAGATGAATGTGCTTGCGTCCGAGAGTGATGTTAAATACATCGCCTTCCTTCAAGCCCATTTGCTTGGTGTATGCAGCACCAATCAATAAATTATTGTTAGATTGGACGGTAATTTTGTAGCTAGCACTCCGACCGCCACGACCGCCACCAACTGCTTTACTATCCAACTGAATGCCTTCAGCATCAATGAGCGCGTTAAGAAACTTCATCATGTTAACGCGTTCGACACCGTTCTTGGTTTCGGTATAGTAACCACATTCGCGGGCTTTCTCTTCCTTGCTCGCGCTGCCGAGGTCTTTGACTTTTTGCAGTAGTTCTTCGCCCACTAGCGGCTCAATATTTTTCTTATTACTCATCAACTTAGATTTCAAACTAGAGGATCTAACGCTATCCGGCGTTGCGGTTTTGCTAAACTAGACCTGCAATTAGTTATTGGAGGTTGCTATCAGCTCTTGTCCCTATAGTACACCCAATAGAGCAAGTTTGTTAACTGTCTGTATCTAACATACCATCTTTTTTCGTGCGTAACGAAACTTATCTTTAAATATCAGGTGAATACTAAATAATAGTTCTGAGTAATCAATTAAGATAGTTCGGCGATCGATAGTTGTAGTGCCAAGCAACCGAGCGATTCTGCTAGGATTGGATCTATGGATAAGATCGCCAAGACGATCTGTTCTCGATCGCTAAAAGATCGGGCTTTGTAACAATAGCAGCAAGGGCGATCGCAGTAGCAGCGTAATATTACTGCCACAAAGCTCGAATAACTCAGCACAGAATATAGCAAAATGAAATTGACTACTCGCGGGCAATACAGTGTGAAGGCAATGCTGGATCTGAGTTTGCAACCAGGTTATGGGCCAGCTTCTGTCAGTGCGATCGCGACTCGCCAATATTTACCCATTCCCTACCTCGAAAAATTACTGATTGAATTGCGGCGCGCTGGACTAGTTAAATCGATTCGTGGGGTACATGGTGGTTATAAACTAGCAAAAAAACCGACTCAAATTTCGTTGAGCGATATATTGACAGCAGTTGGTGAATCGATGGTATCGGAAAGTGTCGATCTTCATGAAGCGCGATCGACAAGTGCCAATGATACCAATTTAGCGGCAGATTGGGTAACTTTAATGGTGTGGCGTAGGCTCAATGAAAAACTGCAAGCAGCTTTGGCAAGTATTTCTCTGGCAGATCTTTATTATGATGCTCGGAGTTGGCAAGCCGCTCAAGGAGAGGTGACTAACTATATTATTT
>NZ_PVWO01000603.1 GCF_003003845.1 Chamaesiphon polymorphus CCALA 037
TCCAGGCGATCCTACGGGGGATTTATGTTTTAAAATAGATCGATCTTGGAAACCAGTTCGAGGTTGCAATGGCAAGATCGATCGCACCACGCGATCGTTACATAAATAAGTTTGCAACCAAGTTAATAAGACAAATAAGCGATTGCGAAATCCTGGTAAATAAACCAAATGAACGCCCAGCCAGAGTAACCAGGCTAGCCATCCCGTCAAAGTCCAACCTCTAATATCGCCAACTCCCGATCGACAGCCAATAATTGCCAATCTGCCTTTATTAAAATAGCTAAATGGTTGTGGCGAGTGACCTTGTAATTGGCGGGTAATATTGCGAGCCACGGCGACACCTTGTTGGAGAGCTTCGGGTGCCACGCCGCTCGAACCTTTACCATCTGGCTTGACATAAGCAACATCACCAATGGCATAGACATTATCGTATTCGATCGATTGTAAAGTCGATCGCACGCGCAATTTATTTTTCTTACCTCGCGACCAATCCTCGGATAATTCGGGCATTGTCGCTTCGACACCTGCCGTCCAAATTGCCGTTTTGGTAGGGATTGTTTGACGATCTTGGAGATAAACTGCTTCGGTAGTAATGCGCTCGACTTGAGTCGATAGCCGCACATCAACTCCTAATTTGTGCAGATATTTTTGAGTATAAATTCCTAGCTTTGGTGGTAGTTCGCCGAGTAATCGATCGCCAGATTGCAACAAAATTAGTTTAACCTGACGTAAATTTAAAGTTGGATACTCATACCGAATACGACTGCGTAATAATTCGACAAATGCCCCGACTACTTCTGTCCCCGTGGCACCGCCACCGATAATTACAAATGTCAGCAACTGCTGACGACGCAATGGATCTGCTTCGATACTGGCGGCTTCAAAACATTCTAGAATTCGATCGCGTAGAGCAACTGCATCTTGAAGAGAGTTTATTGAAAAAGCATATTCTTTGACACCAGAAACGCCCAGAGATTTTGACTTACTACCTGTTGCTAACACCAAAAAATCGTAGCTAACTTCGCCACGATCGGTTTTAATAACTCGTGCTGACAGGTCAATTTTTGCGACTTCAGCCAGTAGAAAATGACACCGACGCGAACGACGGATAATTGTCCGCACGGGATAAATTATATGCTCTGGTTCTAGTTGCGCGGTTGCAACTTGATACAGCAAAGGCACGAAAGTGTGATAATTGACTCGATCGATGAGTAGGATATCTTGCCCACAACGCGCCAATGACTGAGCGGCTTGCAATCCACCAAATCCAGCTCCCACGATCGCAATGGGGAATTTTTGCATCAGTATCTAAATTGTCGATCGATTTTTCTTGTAGCGTAATTAAAAAGATTGAATAAAATATCTATCGATCGATACAGATAGCACATTCGGCACTGCATAAAAGGAGCGGTGCGTTTTGCTACGCAGAAACACACCCTACACAATGCCTACTTCTACACTAGAACGTCCTATGGCAGCGGGTTACCGCCAGTGACACCATATACCTCGCCAGTCACATAACTGGACTCTTGCGAAGCTAAGAGCACGTAGATCGGAGCTAGTTCGGCAGGTTGCCCCGGTCGCCCCATCGGTACTTGCGATCCCATCTTGGGAATCTTCTCCATTGGCTGACCGCCGCTAGTTTGTAAAGGCGTCCAAACTGGCCCTGGTGCCACTACATTGGCGCGGATACCTTTGGCTGCGACCTGTTTGGCTAGCGACTTGGTAAAAGCAACAATGGTAGACTTGGTAGAAGCGTAATCGAGCAAGTTTGGTGAAGGCTGATATGCCTGAATGGATGACGTGTTGATAATTGTGGCTCCGGGTGGCATCAGGGGCAGTGCTGCTTTGCAGATCCAGAACAGAGCATAAACATTTGTTTTAAATGTCTGGTCGAACTGCTCGGTTGTCAGATCTTCTATGTTTTCGACAGCTTGCTGTTTACCTGCGACGTTTACCAGGATATCGAGTCCACCGAGAGCTTTGTGTCCTTGCTCTACCAAGGTTTTACAAAAGCTTTCTTCGCTGATATCGCCGGGTAGCGTTACGGCTTTTCGTCCCGCAGCTTCGATGAGTTCGACTACTTCGCGGGCATCTTTTTCTTCGCTCTCTAGGTAGTTGAGGACGATATCTGCACCTTCCCTTGCAAAGGCGATCGCGGTGGCGCGGCCAATGCCCGAATCGGCTCCAGTAATCAGTGCTTTGCGTCCGGCTAGCCGTCCAAAGCCTTGATAACTATCTTCGCCATGGTCTGGTTTTGGAGTCATCTCCTGGGCTAATCCTGGCTCTGACTGCGGCTGCTTTTCAAACTCTGGCTGCGGATACTGCTCGATCGGATCTTGCATTGCATATTGGTTTTTGGTCGTGGCGGCGTTAGTCATAGGTATTAATTGATAATTGATAATTGATAACTACTTGTCCCTAAAGGACTGGGTGATGGGTAGGGAAAAAACTGATTTGGTTGGGGTTGGATATATCGATCGAATTTAAAACCTTTACCCTTTACCCTTTACCCCATCCACACCAGAGAAATGTAAGTAGCAACTGAGCTAATCGGATTATTTCAAATCGACTTTGGCGTTCTCGGTCATATTTTCGCGATCGCCAGTGGTTGCTGCTTTGATGAAACCAACGGTTTTGGCAACCCAACCTGCGGGGGAATCCCAATACTCGCCTTTGGTGGTGGTGATTTTGAGTAGGGCGATATCGGGTTCGTCGAGTTCTTTGGGGAACCAGGCTTTGAGTTCGGGTTTCCAGAGTTCTTGAATTTTGGCGCGATCTGTGATTAGTTCGGCGGTGCCGCACAGGGAGACGTAACACTGTTTATCGGGAGCTGAGAAGCTGACGTTCACCTCGTTGTTGTGGTTTACTTCTGTCACTTTATGGGAGCTACCGTAGGTAAAAAACCACAGGTCGCCGTTTGCTTCGACTTGGCCATTGACGGACATCGGGCGGCTGCGCAGGCAGCCATCGTCGTCTAGGGTTGTGAGCATACAGAAGTCGATATCTTTAATCAGGTCGCGGATTTTTTCGATCGATTGAGTCTGGTTTTCGGTTGCGTTTGCCATTTGGATTAGTACTTAGTTTTAGGTTACTGGTGCTAGAGAACCCGGA
>NZ_PVWO01000604.1 GCF_003003845.1 Chamaesiphon polymorphus CCALA 037
CACGTCCGGTTTGGGGAGAGGAATGAAGAAACACATAAACCGTAAGGTTTAGAGGTGCGCTTTGTTCCTACTCCATTTAGCCCACTGTTGGCAAACATAGCACTCAACGGTATAGAGGATATCCATACAAGCGTCAGATATGCTGACGACATGGTTTTTATTCTTAAACCCGAAGACAACGCCGATGCCATACTTTGCAAAATTAGCGAGTTTCTGGCTTTTCGAGGTATGAAGGTTAGCGAACGAAAAACCAAGCTAACCGCCACGATAGATGGATTTGACTTCCTCGGCTGGCACTTCAAAGTCCAGAAAAACGGTAAATTCAGAAGCACTCCCTCAGCGGAAAACTTCAAAGCATTCCGTAAGAAAGTAAAACTCATCGTCAACAACTCGAACTATGATTCCACAACTAAGGCAATTAAACTAGCCCCATTGGTTAGAGGATGGAGACACTACCATAAGTATTGCCGGATGGATGGGGCAAGAAATTCTCTCTACCACATCCAAAAACGAGCATACACGGTATTTAACAAGGAAACCAAACAGAATCGCTACACCTGTAAAGTATTACTGGATAAAGCGTTCCCCACAGTTTCCTACTCCGAAAACAAACACATCAATGTAAAGGGAAATAAATCCCCCTATGACGGCGATTTATCCTACTGGAGCGAACGCAACAGCAAGCTCTACGACGGAACAACCTCTAAAGCCTTAAAACGGCAAAACCATTCATGTGCATCCTGCGGATTAAAACTCGTGGGTGAAGAGAAAATACATTTACATCACGTAGATGGAAATCATGATAATTGGAAGACACAGAACTTAGTAGCAATACATGAGTCGTGCCACGATTATCTACACATGAGCAAAAGCGCAAGCTAAGAATATCGGGAGCTGGATGCACGGAAACGGGCACGTCCAGATCTAAATGGGAGGTGCGGGGTCTAATAGCCCCCATCGACCCAACCATATCTTGTAGAGTTAAATCTTTAAGTCTATGTGATGAGCCTACCCAAACATCCCCATAATCCATGACCAGCACATCAAGATTTTGGGATACATAAAAGTTGTGCGATGGCTCT
Source organism: Chamaesiphon polymorphus CCALA 037 (assembly GCF_003003845.1). GTDB lineage: Bacteria > Cyanobacteriota > Cyanobacteriia > Cyanobacteriales > Chamaesiphonaceae > Chamaesiphon > Chamaesiphon polymorphus. Next base: position 1,083 of record NZ_PVWO01000604.1, read on the forward strand.
CCAAATACATAATAGCCATCGATCCACAAAGGTTTCAGCTTTTCACCTTCAATAGTTTTTTCAACAATATTAACAGTCTGCACTGTTCCGAGATTGCGGCTGCCCATAACAGCTTCCTGTAAGCAAAGGGTAATCAGGAAGTGATTGAGTGATTCACATACGACTACAAAGCCTCTTCTGTCACTCACCGCATCTGCTGCATCTGAATACACCTGGGGATCTTTTTGGTTCGACAAGCAACGAACTGACCAATTTCCTTGATTTTCATGAGAAAATTCAATCATTCCATCAATACGATTGAGACGACCAACTGGCATAAGTGCATCTTGCGTAGCAAATGGAGCTGGATCTTCGTCGATTAACTCAACCAAACTTCCCAGCTCTCGATAAATCTTTGCTAACCCTTCTGGTAGGTCGTTTGGAATTTGTTCGGTAGGGAGTGATGGATCCTCAAGTAGGTTGCGGTGAAAGTGTTTTAAGAAAACTATCAGATCGTCGATCGATTCAATCATTTCACAATTAGACAGATTGACCGACCCAATTATAACTGCTGAATTTGGGATCGGGTATCTTTAGGGAATGTAAACGTTTGTGACTTCAATTCCTAATTCTTTGCGCCAATCGCTCACAGATTTCGACCATTGCTCCTCCCATTTCTGGGATAACAATCGCCGCGATTTGGCTCCGCTGCGATAGCCGATGGCGACGCATTCTAATGTGCGATCGAGATCTGCGGGGGATTTTGATAATGTGCTTAATAATCCGCCTGCAAGGAGTATCAAAGACATTGTGCGATGCGTTTGGGCGAGTTCAAAGGCTTTTAATCCTAGTTCGCCAGCGACATCGGTACCAAATCCGGTGACGATGTGCCAGATATCGTGTGTTTGGCGCAGTCGCAAAAAGATATAACTAGTATCGTCGGTGACTTCGACTTTGCGGTAAAAATTGGGATCGAAGTTAGATTCTTTGATGTAAGCGGCGTAAGTATGTCCTAACGAATCGGCGGGTAAGGCGAACAGCGAGTCTAGATCCAGATGTGGTGCTAGATATCTTTCGGCGATAATGCGATCGACCGCCGGATCGGATTTCATATACTCCACGGCTAGTTGAGTGGCTTTGGTGTGGCGTAGTCCATCTTCGATATCATAGACAGATTCCGTCCGAGTCGGATCTCTGAATAAAGAGATCGCCCCTCTAATCGCTTGGAAAAAATCAAGATGTAGGATCTGTCTGTGCATGATTTCCATCGCAATTTCCTCCCTAATTCTCCTCTATTGTAAGCGGCCATAAGCCCGATTCTCATTCTGAGACGCTCCGCGAACGAGCGGAATCGACTTGCTATGTCGATCGACCCCCCAAATACGGCTATGGAGAAATGTTACTAGCCCTTGGTTTCATTTCCCAGAACGGTAAAATAGATAGCTATAAGTAAAAATACCTTAAATATTAGTCGGGATCTCATCCTTACCTCTAATCTAGCCATGCCAAGAACCCAGAAGAACGACAACTTCATCGATAAAAGCTTTACCGTGATGGCGGACATTCTCCTGAAGATTATGCCTACCAATAAGCGGTCGAAAGAGGCATTTGTGTATTATCGCGATGGCATGTCCGCTCAAGCTGATGGTGAATACGCCGAAGCTCTCGAAAACTACGAAGAAGCCCTGCGGCTAGAGGAAAACGACTACGATCGCAGCTATATTTTGTACAATATGGGTTTGATCTATGCTAGTAATGGCGAACACGAGCGCGCCCTGAACCAATATTTTGAGGCTGTCGAACTCAATCCCCGCCTGTGTCAAGCCCTCAATAATATTGCCGTCATCTATCACTATCAAGGTGAAAAAGCCGCCGATGCAGGCGATATGACAGCCAGCGAAGCTCTGCTTGGTAAAGCTGCCGAATACTGGATCCAAGCCATCAAAATCGCTCCAAACAACTACATCGAAGCCCAAAACTGGCTCAAGACTACCGGACGCTCTCAACTAGATATATATTTTTAACAGTGGATAGTGAATAGTGGAT
>NZ_PVWO01000120.1 GCF_003003845.1 Chamaesiphon polymorphus CCALA 037
GCAAGTTTTGCAGGTGCTGATTCCTGCTTAATCTCCTCAATCATATTTTTCTCTGCTCGTAACTTGCCAAGTGCTGTGTAGATACTGTCTCGCTCTTTGAGTAAACAGATCGAGCTATTAAAAGTTACTGCCATATTGTAAGCGTGTCAGCGTGAAACAATTGGCGGCGAGTAGTTGAATTTAACCACAGATGGTATTGGGAAATTAGAACGTGCATAGAGTTACATCTACCCATACCATTAATTTCAACTATAATATCCGAACGCCTTGTTGAGTCTCGGTTTTAGCCAGGGCAAACGCGATCGGAGGATTCGCAACCGCAACAATGAATAGAAAGAACAAAAGCGACTGGCAAAGAGCGCGATTCTTTGGCAAGACGATCCGCCAATCGCTGTCGGTATTTCGTTATGGCAGCAAAGCCATAGGCTTAGTCTGGACTACCAGCCGCACCTTGACGATCGCCTTGGCAATTTTAGCTCTAGTTGGGGGGCTGCTCCCAGGGGCGATCGCGATCGTCGGTAAATTAATCGTCGATAGCGTGGTACTCGCCAATCGCAGCGGTTTGGCATTAGATCGCCAGAATGCTTTGATGTATGTGGGTTTAGAAGCTGTCGCGATCGTTTTATTGGCAGCTTCCCAGAAGGGTTTGGTAGTGTGCCAATCCTTGCTGCGAGTACTGTTGGCGCAGCGCGTCAATGAATTGATTCTCGAAAAAGCTCTGACGCTGGATCTGGCACATTTTGAAGATTCCGAATTCTACGACAAAATGAGTCAGGCTCGATCGCAAGCATCCAGCCGCCCGCTCTCACTCATCAATCGCACATTTGGCTTGTGCCAGTCTGCGTTGACACTATTGACATTTGTTGGCCTGTTATGGCAATTTTCGGGATGGGCGGTTTTTGGCTTAATTGTGACAGCTATCCCTTCATTTATTGCCGAAACTCGCTTTTCCGAACATGCTTTTCGGTTGTTTAGGTGGCGATCGCCAGAAACCCGTCAGCAGCACTATTTAGAAACGTTATTGGCGCGGGAAGATTATGCTAAAGAGGTACAGCTCTATCAACTCGGTGGGATGCTGTTGCAGCGTTACCGCGATATCTTTAACATGCTGTATGAGGAAGACCGCAATCTGACGATTCGGAAGGGTTTTTGGGGCTATTTGCTGGGTTTATTGAGTACGGTGGCTTTTTATGCAGCATACGCGTGGATCGTTATTGAGGCGATTTCTGGACAGATTACGTTAGGTGAAATGACGATGTATTTGGTGGTATTCCGCCAAGGACAATCGACGTTTTCAGCCGCACTAACTTCGATCGGCGGTATGTATGAAGATAACTTGTATTTGGCCAATCTCTATGAGTTTCTAGAGCAACCCATTCCTCATTCTCAGGGTTATATTACTCAAGGCATCGATCTCGATGGCATTCGGTTTGAGAATGTTTCGTTTAGCTATCCCGGTAATCCCCAGCCAGTCTTAAAAAATATCTCATTACATCTCAAACCGGGTGAAAAACTTGCGATCGTCGGTGAGAATGGTTCTGGTAAAACTACATTGATTAAGTTATTAACCAGGCTATATTTGCCCAGCAGCGGCAGAATTTTATTAGATGGTGTAGATCTCAATGATTGGGATCTCAACGTCCTCAGACAGCGAATCGGCGTGATTTTTCAGAACTTCGTTCAATATCAATTTACCGTCGGTGAAAATGTTGGCGTGGGCGATGTCCAGCATCTCGACGATCGATCTGAATGGGAAATTGCCGCGAACAAAGGGATGGCTAAACCATTTATCGATCTACTCCCAGCCGGATTCGATACGCAGTTGGGAAAATGGTTTAAAGGCGGTCAAGAGTTATCTGGCGGACAGTGGCAAAAAATCGCTTTGGCAAGGGCATTTATGCGATCGAAGGCCGATATTTTGATTCTGGACGAACCCACTGCGGCGATGGATGCCGAAGCCGAAATGAATATTTTCAATCGCTTCCGCGCGCTCACTCAAGAGCGGATGGTAGTCTTAATCTCGCATCGGTTTTCGACTGTCAGAATGGCCGATAAAATTGTGGTAATGGCTAGCGGTGAAATTATCGAGCAAGGTTCTCACGAACAGTTATTACAAGCTGGCGGTAGGTACGCGCATTTATTTTCGTTGCAAGCCGCAGGGTATAAGTAATCGGCACCTTTTTAGGAAATACCACGTAGACACCACCCGATTTTCCAAACCGCCAAGACTCCCATTACTGCCGTAGTTCTGAATAGGCTTTCTCTTTATCTTGAAGAAATTGAAACTGTTCGGTAATTGCACTATATCTTGTTGCAAACTGCGACTTCCAATCCATTGGATCTGACATCTTATCGGGATCGAATTTTACCAGTTCTGCCCCAATCAAAATTTCACCGATTAGCTTAAACCCACATTCCGCACTTCAAGTTTTACGACAACTATTGAGACTTATTTGTTACTAATACACCAAAACTCATAGTCAAGAAATCCAGCAACCCGATAATCCAATCGAACATCTGGTTCGCTGCTCCACGATCTCCAGGATGGCGCAATACGGTTCGGTTAGACCAAAATCACCATGTTCAATTGACGAGACACTGCGGCATCTAGGCTGTTAATAAAGGTCATAGGGAGCTTATCCGAACCGTATTGCAGGATGGCGTGATACGAAAGTCGTGGTTTTTCGGGCAGGCACTGCCCAGCATCTAGGTTTCAGGCTTATTATTATTAATTAAAACGCAGGGTAGGGGCAATTCATGAATTACCCCTACCCCGAACAAGTGCGACTAAATTTAATAACTATCCGTAGGATTGACTAATTTGAGTAACTTCTGCTTGATTTGGTTGTCGAAGACTTCCCACTTGAGCTTAGAAAACTCCGTATTGTCATTAAATCCACACAAGAAGCCAACCGGAATCTCAAATCCACCAGCAGTGAATCTACCACCACCGAAGAAACGTCCTTCGCTATTTTTACCGAAGGCTTCTTTGATAAATTCGTCCGGATCGAGGGTTAATTTGGACGTGCGGAGGGATCCGATCACCAATTCGACTTCATCATCCTCATCGCGGACGATGCCGTATACAACCGCCGTGTGGACGTTTTCTTCGGTAACTAGGAAGTCTGCTGCTTGGGGAATTGCATCGCGATCTTCGTAGCGTAAATAGCCGACACCTGCGATCGAGAAGTTATTTTGTACCACTCTATTGGTAAGCGATCGCTGAATGACTTCCATCACCCGTTTCGATCGGTATACTTGGAGAACGGCATTGAGCAATTGGGCATCATAAAAGCGGCTGAGATACCCTGCCGCCAAAAAGTCTTCTTCTTGCGCCTGCATCAGGCGATTTGTGTCCGATCGCAAGCCGTGCATCAGTGCGGTGGCACATTTAACATGCTCGCTAATACTGCTATCGAGTTTGAGCAATCCGGCTTGGAGGTATTGCGTCAAAATGGTGGCTGTGGCACGGGTAGAGGGGCGAATATCGACGAATTCGGCGTTGAGATCCTCTTGGAGACTGTGGTGATCGATGATGACGACAATCGGAATGCCAGCTTGGCGGACGGGTTCTAATAGTTGACAGGTGGTACCCTGGTTATCGATCAGTACGCAGCCTTGATAATTAGCTAAATCTTTTTCCTTGAGATTTGCGCTGGCAATTTTCTTGGTGGGTAATCCAGTCAGCTTGACAAGGGCAATATTTTCTTGGTGACTGAGCGCGCCAGCGTAGACGAGATCGCAGTTAATATTGTATTGCTTGGCAATCAGTTGGTATGCCCACGCGCCCGATAAAGCATCAGGATCTGGAAAGTCTTGTAATAAAACGATTTGGCGTTCGCCACGGTGTCTTTCTAGTGTTGCCTTCAGTGCGGCTACGCGAATATCTTCTGATGGTAAGTCACCTCGATGATGCTCTAGGACAGCAACTCCACCCCCAACTACTGGTGTCCCAAGCGTTACTGGTATCGTTTGCGTGTTAACACCTTCACTATCTAGTCTAAATTCTGGATGTTCGTCATCTAGATCTATCGGTTGTGTCATTTCAAACAGTCCACGTATAGAGGTTGCATCCATACTTGAAGCTTGACTATTATGAGGCTTAATCGAATTTAAAGACATCTAATTCAGTAGAGGTATAATATCCCTAATCAACTATCATAGACAACTGCAATCGGATTGGCAATTAGCGATTTTACGTAAGTCTAGCTAATTCAAATCCCGCTCTTTTACTAGTCATCGGTTTAGGCATTTTATCGACACCGTTCCAACTTGCTAGTTTACCGATTTAAGTATCTTCAGTCTCGGCACTGAAAATCGACAAAGAGCTAACAACGATCGGCTACAGTCGTTGTAACAAATTCAACCCATGGGTATCGGTACCACACGTATGCAGTAAGTTGTAACTATTGCCCAAGCGTTTGACTGTCTCTGTCTGCTCGAAACTCGGAATCCAAGGATTGGGATTGTTGTAGGCATAATAAGTTTCGACCCCATCAATGCCTAAGGCGACGGCTGTTGGAATCAGTTCTTCTGGCGATCGACGGTACCGTGCGGGATGCGCCAATACCACGATCGCTCCCGCTGCATGGAGGGCATTAATGGCACGTTCGGCGCGAGCATCGACGCCTCTAGGCTCTCTCCCTGTCAGATAGGGAGCTAAACTCGGCTCTAAAGGATCGAACCCATAGCCGAGAATATGCACGTCTACTGGTGGTAGATATGCGGTAATTTCGATACCAGTCCACAAGTGCAGGGACTCGATCTCTTGTGTCTCCAGCCATTTGGCCGCGCGATAATAACCATCAACACTGTGATGATCGGTAATGGCAATTCCCTTCAAACCGATCTCAACTGCCTGCGCCATCAGATCTTCGGGTCGCAACTTACCATCCGAATGGTTGGTGTGCATGTGAAAATTGTAATGCTTCGGACAACTATCAGCCTGAATGTTGGTAAAGACTTGCCGTAAGAGCGTAGTGTTTTGTGCTGAGTGCTGGTTCCCCATTGCTTTGGATGTACGAGTCTGGTAGTTGCCTACGATCGTCAAAGTAGTTGCGCAAACAAAGTGCGATCTCTGTATCTTTCAAGATTACCCCAATCTTTGTAAAACTTTATGAGAGTCAGATCGATCGCCTTCTCAGGAATTGGGAAGTTGTTAGCACTGCTTCTTTAATTGTAGCCGCCTGCTGCCATTACGTCAGCTTGCCTCCAGCAGTAGAGTCGGAGCTGTCGGCAACGAGCCTACTCCAGATGTAACAACTGGCTTGAATTCTGGGAATTCCATGTAGATTAGCTAGCGATTATCAAAAAGTTTAATGATATTTTAAGATTTCTCACAGAATCAAACTCTCGCCAAATTACTAATTTATGATATATGGGTGTGCTAGATCTAGCACCGCAGTTCTTTCAGCCATCAGGCGGGTGAGGTTTAAGATCGTGTCATCAAACTTCCTACGTTCTCTATCCCTGGCTGTGCTATTGAGTTTTTTCGCTCCCATGCTCCTGATGTCAGGGTCTTTGGCTAGCACTTGGTTATTAACTTGCATTCCTGGTATCGGATCGATCGGTCAAATCACGACAAATATGTTGCTTGCCTTTCTCGATACGTTTGGCGGTGGCTGTGCCGTGCAAGGAATGCTCACGATCGGCTTAGTCTGCGGATTTGTCGGCGCACTCTTTGATATTTACGCTTTTTGTAGTTTTCGGACGCAGAAGGGGAATTAGGCTTTAGGCTTTAGGCTTTAGGCTTTAGGCTTTAGGGTCGTGGATAGTGAATAGTGAATAGTGGATGCAAGCGTCCTTTCAATCCCAATTACTCATCCACTCATCCACCCATCCACCCATCCACCCCTATCCCCTTACAATAGAGACATAACTTTACACTAGGCGATCGCATGGCGGGGGACTTCAGAGAATTTTTACAGGTACTCGAAAAACGGGGACAACTGCGCCGGATTAAGACCCTGGTAGATTCCGATCTGGAGATTGCGGAGATCTCCAATCGGATGTTGCAATGTGGTGGGCCAGGGTTACTATTTGAGAATGTTAAAGGTGCCAAATATCCGGTAGCCGTGAATATCATGGGCACGGTCGAGCGGATCTGCTGGGCAATGAATATGGAGCAGCCGCAGGAGCTAGAGGATCTGGGGCGAAAATTGGCCATGCTCCAGCAGCCCAAACCGCCGAAGAAAGTCGCTCAAGCAGTCGAGTTTGGCAAAGTATTATTTGATGTCCTCAAAGCCAAACCCAGCCGAGATTACTTCCCACCCTGCCAACAGATCGTTGTCGAAGGAAATGACCTAGACCTCAATGAGCTGCCCTTAATTCGCCCATACGCTGGCGATGCGGGGAAGATCGTCACCTTGGGATTGGTGATTACCAAAGATTGCGAGACGGGGACGCCGAATGTGGGCGTATATCGGCTCCAGTTGCAATCCAAAAATACGATGACCGTTCAGTGGTTATCAGTACGTGGTGGCGCGCGTCATCTCCGTAAAGCTGCCGAACGGGGCAAAAAATTAGAAATCGCGATCGCCTTAGGGGTACATCCCCTGGTGATTATGGCCGCAGCGACGCCGATCCCGATGGATTTATCGGAGTGGCTATTTGCGGGTTTATACGGTGGTGCGGGGGTCAAGTTAGCCAAGTGTAAAACGATCGATCTAGAAGTTCCCGCCGACTCCGAATTCGTCCTCGAAGGCACGATTACGCCTGGGGAAGAAATGGTCGATGGCCCCTTTGGCGACCATATGGGCTACTATAATCAATCCAAATCATGCCCGTTGATTCGGTTCGATTGCATGACCCATCGCAAAGATCCCATTTATTTGACTACCTTCAGCGGTCGTCCGCCCAAGGAAGAAGCGATGATGGCGATCGCGCTCAACCGAATTTACACGCCAATTTTACGCCAGCAGGTACCAGAAATTGTAGACTTTTTCTTACCGATGGAGGCACTGAGTTACAAGGCGGCAATTATTGCGATCGATAAAGCCTATCCAGGGCAAGCTAGACGCGCCGCACTCGCCTTTTGGAGTGCCTTACCCCAATTTACTTATACCAAATTCGTCATCGTCGTCGATAAAGACATCAATATCCGCGATCCGCGTCAAGTCGTCTGGGCGATTAGCTCGAAAGTTGACCCCCAACGCGATGTATTTATCATCCCCGATACCCCCTTCGATAAACTCGACTTTGCCACGCCCAAAGTGGGACTAGGCAGTCGGATGGGCATCGACGCAACGACCAAAGTTTACCCAGAAACCGAAGCGGAATGGGGCGAGCAGCTAGAATCAGACCCGGCAATTGCCGCGATGGTAGATAGACGTTGGGCTGAATATGGGTTAGCAGATATCAATCTGGATGAAGTCAATGCCAATCTGTTTGGCTATGACATGAGATAGTACCGACTTGAGTTCGGTGGCAGTCAATTTAGGGGTGAAACAGAAATCTCCTGCCGCTCTGGCAATGGAAGGAGATTGCTGTTTGGCGGCTAGAGCTAATGATTCGCCGATGTATTGACTTTCAGCACTCGATCGGTAACATTATCCAATTTATCGTCCCTACGCTAGATAATTCTCGAAATAATTTTTGCGAGTCAGAGATCCAACTCCATACAGCTCTCGTATATCTAGGAAAGTTCCTTCGAGAGACAACCACCAAATGGATACTAACGAGCCACTAATTCAAATCGCTTCCCGCTCAGGTAAAAAGTTATCGCGGCGAGGCATCTTATCTACTGGTGTAGTTGCAGGCATTGCCACGGCCTTTGCCCTACCCGCAGTCGCACAGATGGCTGCCACCCCAAAAGGTAAATCTCAAACAGCTCAAGACAAAAAAAATGATATTACTGTCTTGAATAGCGGACTCTACTACGAGCACCAAGCAATTTGGGCATATAATTTCGCGGCTGGCAAATTGACAAATACCGCTGTGGGTAAAGCTGTCTTAGCCGTAGCTACTGTCAACCTTACCGATCATCAAGCGCACAGAGATGTACTCAGTCGGGCGATCTCCAGTTTAGGCGGTACGCCTGTTAAAGCCGAAGCTAGTTACGATCTCTCTGCTTACATCCAAAAAGGTGAAGGAAATATTGACTCCGATGTAAATATTGCCAAACTCGCACTAGCTCTCGAAGTTGATGCGGCAATTGCCTATACATTTGAAGCTGCCAAACTCAAAACACCCGCGCTCATCACCGCTGGAGCCAGCATTGGTACCAATGAAGCCGCTCACGCGACGGCAATTCGAGCGGCTTTCAAGTCGCTCGGTGTGGATTTGGCGATCGTGCCTGCTTCATTCTTCAATCCTAACACCCGTTCGGCATGGATTTTAAAAGTGTAGTACCACGCTGTTATTTGCTTAATTTGATTTGGGATTAGTTAACAATTGACAAGTTTTTAGGAAGGGGATGTAAACCCCTTTTTAAAAACCAATGTGATGTCTAAATTTAAGTATTAAAGATTAAGTACCTGTGTTATGGCAATGTTGCTATAAATTAGTCGCGATCGTGGCAATCGCTAGTGAAACGATCGTGTTGTAATTAATTACTTGGCACTATTATTCTTTGTCGTTTGGAGTTTAACCGATGCTCCAGTAATAATTTTAGATTTTGAATTATCTTCACGATTCACCATTCACCGATCGATCGCCACAGCATTAAAACGTTATGAATATGAATAGCACTTATCATCGCGTCCTTTGGCGACAGGTTTGGGGATTGGCGGCATTACTGGCAGCGATCCTATTTAGTTGGATAGCTTATGGCTTTTACCAACCAGTAATTTTGACTAAATTGGGGTTTGGAGAAATCGCTCAAAGTTTGGGAATCGTGCAAGGTTTCTTGGGTGCTGCGATCGAGCCATTAGCTGGTGCAATGTCCGATCGATTGATGCGGCGCGTGGGTAGTCGTTTACCTGCGATTGCCGTAGGAATTACATTAGCAGGGCTGTTATTTGTCGCGATCGGATTGCTATTACATGGAAATATTCCGCTAGAATTGCGTTGGATAGTCCCAGTTTTAATGACTTTTTGGGTAATCTCGATGATTATTTTTCGAGGCCCTGCAATTGCGCTATTGCGACAGTTTGCGCCAACGGCAGCATTACCAGCCGCTAATTCGATCCTAACACTTGTATTTGGGTTAGTTGGGGCGGTTAGTCCAATTTTTAGTCGAGTAATCGAACTTCTAGGCTCTGGAAATACGTTTTTACTTGGGGCCGTAATGTTAACGGTGGGTGCAATATTACTATGGTCGGCAGATCCAGAATTGAATCTAAGCATTTTTACAGATATTGAAAATTCAACAAGATTGTCAACACCAAAGTTCAATCGATGTTTCTATATTTTTGGAATTGGCTTGGGGACTGGAACATTAGTAAATATTTTATTGAAAATTTGTCCTCAAAGAGTGCATGAAAGTTGGCTCGGTTTTGCATCTGAGTATATTACGGCGGGGATATTATTTGTCTGTGCGATCGCGGCAATTCCTTTGGAGCGACGAGTCAAACAATGGGGATTGAATCGATCGATGGTAATTAGTTCGACTTCTATTGTAGCTGTTATTTTGATGGGGTTGAGTTTCAATTTCCCAGCTATTTCAATTCTGACTATCTTATTTGGTGGCATAGCAATGAGTATATTATTTGTCGCTCAAATTCCTTGGTGTTTGGGTAGATTATCAGATCGACAAGCAGGATTATCGACTGGTCTCTATTTGGGCGGAATGGCTACAGCAACTGCCTTTTTAGAAATAATCATCCAATTCAAATTGGGAAGTAGATAATTGTGGTATTTTTACTAAATAGAAATAATGTCTTTGAATACTTAGAAAACCTGGGCTATCGATCGGATAATATTACTAATCAGATCGAGCCAGTTGTTGCAAAGAATTTTAATTTATTGATATCGACAACTGAAGACTCAAAGCTACTAGTCAAACAAGAACGTCACAATCGAGCGGGAAAGACAGTCGGTGAGTTTTTGGCAGAGTCTCAAGTCCATCAATTAGCTGAAGATTTCCCAGCCCTAAATTACTGGAAACCTTCGATCTCAGAATTGTTACATTTCGATCGAGATAACTCAATTTTGGTATTTAGATATCTTCAAGATTATCGAGATTTATCGAATTTTTATAATAAAGAAAATATTTTTGACGATCGCATTGCTCAAAAACTTGGCACTGTGCTGGCTAGTTTTCATCGCGATACTTATCATCGCGCGATCTATCGCTTGGCATTGAGAAAAGAACGACAATACTCGAACACTAGTATTGTCAAAGCATTAATTCGTAGTTTAGAACATCTCACGCCAGAAATTTTTGGAATTGTACCAGATGAAGGACTGAAGTTTTACACACTGTATCAACGGTACGATAGTCTCGGACAAGCCTTGGTAGAATTAGGCGATGCGCTCAAGGCTTGTTGTTTGACCCATAACGATCTCAAGCTAAATAATATCTTGCTTCACGATGAGTGGAAACAGCCAGAAAGTCAAATTATCAGAATTATTGATTGGGAACGAGCCGCTTGGGGCGATCCGGCTTTTGATTTGGGAACGTTAATTGCTAGCTATTTACAAATGTGGTTGGGTAGTTTGGTAGTAAGTAAATCACTATCGATCGAGGAATCTTTAAGTTTGGCGATTACTCCACTCGATCTAGTACGGCCATCAATTGCAGCTTTAATACGAGCTTATTTACAAGCCTTTCCAGATATTTTAATCGATCGACCTGACTTTTTAGTGCGGGTAATTCAGTTTACAGGATTGGGTTTGATTCAAGGAATTCAAGCAGGCATCGATTATCAAAAAACATTGGGAAATAGTGGCATTGCCCAATTGCAAGTAGCAAAATCTTTATTGTGTCGTCCCGAACAGTCGATGCTGACGGTATTTGGTATGAATTTTTCCTCGCAAGTATCTATTCCCGCTTAGTATCGATTCGATCTAGTTGTTAATAACAAAATTATAAACGTGCTAAATTTAGCTTCGACTAATCCCGATCCGATCGCTCATCTAAAATTGATGGACGTGCTAGAAGATATCGCTCGAAATATAGAAATTGGTGATGATTTTGCAATCCATCATCCCGAATACAAGTCTTTGGAAATCCCAGTAGACGCAGTAGCAAGATTTCAGCAGATGCCAGCGCAGATAAAACAGAAATTTTTAAGCTTGCAATTACGGAGTTTTCTCTACGGCATCTATTATAACGGTTCGATGCGAAGTCCTTTAGCTAAAGATACTCCAGAACATGCTTTTCAGTTAGATCTAGAAAATAGCACGTTGATGGGTATCGATACGATATTTTTTGAACGGTTACACAATAATAACTGTGGGACGGGTTATTTCGATCGGGATTGGACGATCTTGGCAGTAGCAGATGATGAAAGTTTAGTAGTAAAAAAGGGCGGTTTAAAGCTCCATATCGATCGGGAAAAGCACCTAAGAGCCTCAGAGCAGCAAGCACGAGTAGGCGAGGTAGTGGCAATTAAGCTGCCTAAAAACATGATGCAGAATGGCTTTTATATGGCAATCGGCGATCTCGGTTTCGATCGTCAGCAAGCAGGAGCGATATTAGTACGAATTTATTTTAGTTTAACTCCTGATGGCGCGATCGCGGTAATGAATAGTCTGACACAGATGTTAAATGAAGTAAAGGTAGTTTTTAGCTTTAAGGTTTTATATAATCCCCAAGATTATCAACGTTCCGATGCAGGCGTTCTCTACTTTGACAAACGAGATTATGCTACTGTATCGGATATTTTAGCTTTTATCCACATACAGCATAGATCTCATTTTTTACCACATATACCACTATTTACTAAGCAACTAGCTATCGGCTTAGGACTGGCAGAAGAACCAGATCTCAAGTTTGCCGAGCGCGAAAGTTTTGGCATGAATCGCTGTCAGATCGTAGCAGATGGATTACTGACAGCATTTTATGAAGGGCTTGATTCTGAGTCTGAAATAATGAGTGCGATCTTGACACGGTTTTCGTTAGGAGGTATCGATCTACACTATCCATATCTCAATAGCGGCTCGGAGAATATTTACCATGCCTTTGAGTGAATTCATTAGCAAAGGGATCTAAATTGTACTAATTACGATCCTTCTAGTTCGATCGATCTTCTACGCATTTATGGTTTTTAAAGTTAATATTTAACTATCGATCGAGACAATACAAACCGATTTAAAGAGCAAACAACATGTCTAGTATCAAAGTGAAAGATTTGACAGATTGTAGTTTTCATAAAATAAGTATGGCAAGTTTTATCGAAGACTTATCTGAAGATAAACTCAATAGTTTGCAAGGAGGGCATCAATGTAATGTGGTGATTCGCATAGGGCGCAATGGGGTACCTGGAAGCATCAAGATCTCCTGCCCAATCCTCTTACCAATTCCACCTCTGTCTTAGTTCCATTTTGGACACAAGAAAGATCTCGAACATTGATTGCAATCTATCGTTTTAGGCAAAATCATAGTGGATCGAGCCAGATTTCGTTCGAGAATTTAAATAGATGAAGGTTTTGCGCTTGTCAAGGGATCGAAATTCTATTTATTAACCACCAATCAATAGAGGCAAAGCCATAGACACTAATATTTTAAGAAGCTATTATTTAGACATGAATCGAGACACAGGTTTCGATTTACGATCGAAAACAAAACTAGTTTATTCGGAATGAAATTAAATGGCTAACATCACAGTAAAAGATTTGACAGCATATAGCGATTCAGGAAGTTTTATCCGCGATCTATCTGATGCAGAACTAGACTTACAAGGCGGTGGATTATTTAAGGTTCTTAAAAAGATAGTTAAGGCAATAGGTAGTATTTTTGATGCTGTTGAAGCCGTTGCAAGTATTTTTGGCGGCGGCGGTGGCAGCAGCGGCGGACGCAACGAGCACACACACCTACACTAATTAATTTAATTAGATTAAGT
>NZ_PVWO01000121.1 GCF_003003845.1 Chamaesiphon polymorphus CCALA 037
GAGATGTGTATAAGAGACAGAGCCAACATCGCGATCGCGGCTTCGGGAATCATCGGCATATAAATCCCGACTAAATCGCCTTTGGCTACACCCATCTGTTTGAGTGCATTCGCCATCTGACAAACTTCGCGATGCAATTGAGCGTAGGTGAGCGTGCGCGAGTCGCCTGGTTCGCCTTCCCAAATGAGGGCGGCTTTATTCTTGCGCCAGGTAGTCAAATGTCGATCGAGACAATTATACGAGATATTAATCTTGCCGCCTGTAAACCACTTGGCAAATGGGGGCTGCCAATCTAAAACTTTGTCCCATTTTTTAAACCAATGCAGTTCGGTGTCAGCGAGTTCTGCCCAAAACTGCTCGGGATTGGCTTGAGCGCGCTCGTAGAGAGCTTCGTATTCTGTGAGACTTTTAACCTGTGCGGCTTGGGCAAATGCTGCTGGTGGGCTAAATAGTCGCTCTTCTTGGAGCGTAGATTCGATCGATATATCTGACATGGTAGGGAGCGGAGATTGGTTAGCAATTATTATGTAGTCAATTATCACCCAGTTCGCGGGACAAGTTACTAGTAGCGATCTAACACTCATTATTAAGAATATTGAGAGCAAAATACGAACTAGAGCCAGATTGTGAGAAGCATGAAGAGAACGGACAGGATAAGTATCCTCATAAAAAGTAACATCGATCGCTCAGTGCAATCTCTGATGACTACCTTTTGTTTATGTGAAGAACTGTACTTACATGACATCGCCGTTAGCGATCGATCGCAACAATCGATCTTCTAGGTCTAAACTACACAGAAGATCGATCTGGCAAATATGCTCAAAGACGAGCGAATCTGGTAGCAAGCTGGTAATTTTATCATTTAATTATCGATCGAAAGCTTTCGACGATCGCGCTCGATTTCGATGTTAGGATCGATCGGTTAGAGCGCGATCGATAAATTATCGACACGATCTATTTTTATTACACACAGAGAACTAAGATCGAAGGAGAATTCAGCCGCAATGTGGATTGAATTTTTGGTGCGATCGCATATCGAAATTGAGGCACTTAAATTCCTATGTTTAAATTAAAATTGCAATTTTCAAAGTTGCTAGCATTGATGCTAGTCGTCTGTTTTACCTGCTTTACGGTATATGTAGCGAATGCTCGACAACTGCCTTTAGATGCAGTCCAATCCAAAATATCTGTCAAAGAGACTGCCAAGTATAAATTAGCAAGCGAGCTACTCTCAGAGAGCGGAATTGCCCAAAGATACGACATGCACTTCGACCACTCGATCGGTGCGTTAATCGGTAAGGGCGACGATTTTAAGCTTTATGCAAGGTTTCGGAAAATGTTTGTACGAGAAATTGGCTGGAAACACTTTAAAGATGCCTATGCCGCAAGACTAGCAGCCGATTTTTCGGAAGATGAATTAAAGGAACTGTTGAAATTATCAAAGCAACCTGTGATGAAAAAGTTGTTGCAGTCTGAAGTAAAAGCATATACGACGGATACATCTAAACAAAGGTTCAAAATAGGATTTAAATTGTGGGACGAATATAATAGTGGCAAAATAAGTTTACCACTGGACTAGATTTCCAGCCACATTCAGAAACGGCGTGGCAAATCATTGGAACAGGCAGCCGCACGATCTTTTGGTGTCGAGTTTGAGGCGATCGCTATTCGATCGCCCGATCGAGGCGGGGTAAATACTACTCAATTGTTGAAGTAGTAATAAGCAATGTCTAATTTTGTTGCAAAGTAGCCTACGATACCAATAAGTATTAGATACTAATTCACAGACATCCTCTGCATGTTTTCATACCAAAGTTGCTATCTTCAAAACTCCAAAAATCTACCTAATTTATCGATTTAAATCGAGCGATTAGCTAGAAAATATCTACCATAAATCGATAGTAGTTGACTATTAAAGATCGATGACAGATTGAGCCACGACTAGAGAAACGACCGAATGAGACACGTCAGGGCGATCGACAGTGCAGCCTAGATGAGATCGGCAATAGACCCTCTAAATTTAAGATAGTAAATCTTAGATGATGCGAAGCAGGTTGGGGTTTAGCTGATGAGACGATTGGTATTAGTACCGAAGATTTAAAACAGCCCCAAGCGTCACTTCTATTTAACTTCGGAACAGCTAGCTTAAATTACCGAGTCCTCCCCGATCGTTGGTGCTGCCATTACCATCAATCATCATGCGATAAGGGGTTGGCATTTATGATAGTTAATATACTATTGCAGTCTATTCGCACCAGTAAAAATCTTTGGTTTGTCAGTATTGTCGTGGCAATTTTATGTACCTTTATCGGTCAGACGGCGGCGGCAAATTTTCTAGAGATCGCGGCTAGCTCCAGTCGCGTGAGTGTCCCGCCAACTGCCAATGGAGTTTACCTCTATGGTGAATCCGAGCGACCCGATGTCGTAGGCAAAGAATATATGGTATTTGAAACCATGGGCAATAAAACTATCGGTGCTTTTTATCTACCGCAATCGGAGTTTAGTTGCTTCTATGGGAAATTTAAAGGTTCGCGCTTGAATGTGACCTTAATTGATGCCTACGATCTTAAAAAGTACAAATTAACTCTTGCCCTCAATCCCAACGGTTTGACCGCCAGCAAGCAGCCAATGATGGGCGAACCTACCTATCAACCCCTCGGCACAATTAGTCATAATGACTTACAAATTCTCAATGCTTGCAAACAACAATTGCAAAAATTTTAGTCTCAGAGATCGTCATAATTATCTCCAGTTATCTTAGCGGATATCTTTTGGCAACGCTCGACTAGATCGCGTAAATGGGTAAAAATTAGTTATCGATCGAGTAATTTACGAATTTTTTAGTTGAAATTAGCTCGATCGATCCTCGAAATTAGCAGAGCGCACTTAGCAGTCCGATTTGTGAGCTGTCATTAGCTGCCGTCTGCGAGCGAGCAGGACGCGTCCGGCAAAAGTGCCACCCAGCAACGTACCGAAAATGTCCGAAGGTTCGGGAACGGCAGTAGCTACGAACGAATGATCGTGAGTGGCTAATTGGCTCAGACTCAAAACGTTACTCTGGCTACCGCCTAGTTCTCCCAGACTGTAAAAATCTCCACCATTCGCTCCCGTCCCGATGAGGGTACGTCCGCGTAAATCTGGCAGAGCAAAGGTCAATCGTCCATCGCCACCATAGGTAGTGCCTAAAAGAGCGAATAATACGGAGTTTGAAGAGATCGGTAGCAATCGACCATCGGCGGGGAGCCAACCTCGGACATTCCGATCCAAGAAACCCTCATCAAAGGCAAATAATCCCACTTGACCGATGCACGCATTTCCATCGCCACAACTCGTACCCCCATCTCGCGATGGAAAAATCCCCGTAGTCGCGATCGCGTAAGTCAGAGCCAGTGAAGGTTGGATATTATTGACAGGCTGGTTGCTACCTGTTGCCCCAGTCAGATCGGACGTGCCTGGTAGAGTATGCGTGTGACTGGGTAATTGTGCTTCAGTTAGCGTCACCGTTTCGGTACCGACTTCCTCACCCAAAATCCGAGTCGATAGTCCCGAACCACTCCCCGCACCAATTGCCGTGCGCCCTTGTAGATCTGGGAGAGCAAAGTTGGTGCTACCGTTCCCACCATAGCGCGTTCCTAAAATAGTGAATAATTCCTCGTTACCCACGATCGGGAGCAACTGACCATCCGCAGGCAACCAACCAGTAGGGACAAAATTATTACCAAAAGCTCCGATCTCACCCAAACAGGAAGAACCATTGCCGCAACTACCAAACGTTCCCTCGATCGCGATCGCGTAGGTCAAACCTAGCGATGGTTGGACATTATTCACAGGCTGATTGCCACCTGTAGCTCCAGTCAGATCGCTCGTCCCTGGTAGGGTATGAGTGTGGCTAGGTAGTTGAGTTGGATTCAGAGTGACCGTCGAGCTGCCAGTTTGCTCGCCCAGAGTCCGAGGAGACAATCCTGCACCCGTGCCCGTACCGATGGGGGTGCGTCCTTGCAAATTGGGGAGGGCAAATGTGGTAGTGCCGTTACCCCCATATGTGGTTCCTAACAGAGCGAATAAAGCGATATTCTGCGAGATCGATAGCACTTGTCCATTGGTAAATTGCCACCCCGAAGGTGCAAAATTGCCTGCAAAAGTGGAAATTTGACCGATACAAGCCGCGCCAAGCCCACAGGAATTACTACTACCTCTTGAGGGAAAGATCCCTTGGGTCGCGATGATATAGTTGAGAGCTAAGGATGGCTGTAAATTGTCGATCGGTTGACTGCCACCCGTAAGTCCGGTAGTCGCCGCACTAGCAGCAGATGTTGCAGCTAGTAACATTAACGGGCTGACTATCACTGTGGCAAGCTGTTGGCGGGTACGCGCGCAGATGCGATTTGGTATTGCCGAAGCTACGCTAACGATTTTAGCGTGTAAATCCATATATTTCTGTCGGGGTAATGTGATGTCGAAATCTGTCGCGATGGTCTCGATCGTGCAGATAAATAGATTATAAATACTTAGGTGCTACCATTTACCCACAAATTTGACGACCGAACTTACTAATAATTCATATCTGGTAACAATGGCGATCGAACTGTAGATCGATCGCCGCTCACTTTAGTAGTTACAGCACTTTCCTGAATTGTGAAGTCCAATTTCCCCCCGCTCCCCGCTCCCCGCTTTCCGAGCTAATGACGTATTGCATATTACTGGAAAGTGCTGTATGGATCGTAAGTTGTAGTTCGAGGTGTCTTTTGCGATTTATCGATCGGTTTCAGTAGTTAAAATAGCGTGTTGCATTCGGATTTCGGCTAAACGCTCGGCTCGATCTCCTCGGACTCCGATCGTAAACTCACCCACCAATGAATAGTAAGCTAAACGAGCGCGAACTAGGGATTCAGCTTCAGAAAAGCCAATTGCGAGGAATAGATCTTTAGTGTAGTCGAGCCGTTGTCGATCGACTCGATCGATAATTGCGGCTACTTTCGGATCGTTATTTGCCCAAGCACGAATTGCATTCTCGATGCTGCCATCGGCTAGCCCAGGAGTAAGACCATCATCCGCAATCGCGAGTTCAAATAATTGCAATAACTTGGTCTTGGGATCGGCATCGAGTCGATTCACTCGATCGATAATACTATTTGTGTCGATTTGCACCCATTGATTCACAATGGCATCTAACAGATCGGAACGATCCTTAAAGTGCCAATAGAAACTGCCTTTTGTCACTCCCATTCGCTTTGCCAACGGTTCTACCCGGACAGATTCCACGCCACTTTCCGCCAAGACTGCCAACCCTGTCTCGATCCAATCTTGCCTGCCGAGTTTGGGTTCTAACGCTTTTCGCTCAACCATACGTTGCCGTATTGACATCTCCAATATCATAACTTATAATAGCCCCATACGCAGTCGTATGGAAAATTTGAGGCACATTTTAATTCAAATTAATCAGGGGTTATCTGAAGATTCTAGGTAGTGCAGAGTGTGTCGCTCAGTTTTTAATAACGATCGAGAAAACCGCAATGAATGACTTTGATATTTGTCAATTAGATCGATCTCAGATTACAATTGCTGGCGAAATAGCAGCAAAGGCATTTGAAGACAATCCTGTATTCAATTACTCGCTCCCCGAAGATCCAGAATTACGATTTCAAGCGTTGACTTGGTTGACAAGTAGGGCAATTGACTACTGCGTCCAGTATAAACACGTCTATACAACATCAGACTTGCAAGGAATTGCGGCTTGGTTGCCACCGGGGGCATTCTCTAGTAATCCACTTCAGCAATTACAGATGGCGTTGCAACTTCAGTTTTACAGCTTACCGTTGAAAGTGGGCTGGAATCGTCTAGGGCGATTGCTGAATTTCCTATCTGTCACAGAACAAGCCCATCATCAAGATATGGGCGATCTTCCTCATTGGTATTTGTGGATTATGGTCGTACATCCAATGTTTCAAGGACAAGGCGTGGGCAGTCGATTGTTACAGCCGATTTTACAGCAGGCAAGCGATGAAGGTTTAGCCTGCTATCTGATAACTTCTACAGAGCAAGCAGTCTGTTTTTATCAGAAAAATGGATTTGAAATCGTGCGAAACCAAAAAATCGCACCCAATGCACCGCCATTTTGGGCACTCAAGTTCGATCCGTGCCGGAATCAAAGAATCAGCTATCTCTAGAGCAGATCGCCATCTCAATGCCCGACGTTCGAGGTTATTTACGGCGAGTAAAGTGGGTCGTTATGTTTCATCTAATAACTAAGTGAGCTTTTTCAATGAAATATTGGATTGGGAAATGGATAGTCGCTGTTTCGATCGTGCATACGATATTTGCTTTTGTTGTTTTTCCAGAAGTTATTTTGCAGATATTCCTTGATGGTGTATTCGACTCGATCGGAGTCGATCCATTACGGGGCGCAGTTGTTTGGTTTTTGCTGTTTGGATTCGTCTTGTTTGGATTGGGTCTAGCAATTAATATTATTGAAGAGATGTCAAATGGGTATGTACCAGCTTCGATTGGATTTAGTCTGCTATTTATTATTTTGCTAGGTGTTGTATTAATGCCTGTATCTGGATTTTGGTTGGCTCTTCCGCCAGCACTAATCATTATCTATAAAAGATCTAAAAGAGATGGACTTAGCAACACACAACAAAATTATTGAATTAGGATTTCAAGATCGAAATTTGGGATCTACCCACGGGCATCTGTATCAAAATGCTGACCGGATATAGCATGTGGATCCCATCACTCGCCTGGGTCGAGCATGGGACAATACACGAACGGAACGAGAATTGCGACTCTCAAAAGTTTGGGCGTAGTGGAACGATATCTCTTAATTAAATTAAGGCCCATAGGATAAAATACCTGTAATTTGCTCTGTATTTTTGCCTTGGGTAATTGTCACTAATACTTCTAATTCACCACCCTCGATCCCATCTTCATTCGTTTTTTTAATCGATCGAATTTCTTTGACATTAACTCGAATGCCTTTACCCACGAACGATCCAGTAAGATATGGCGGACGAGTTAAATTCCCGCCCGTCCGTTTGAGCTGATATTCGACACCATTAATGCCGATAAAATAGATGCCTTTACTACCGCACCGATCGGTAAAAAAAGTAACTTGTTTTTGCTCGGCGGAATTTTGTTGACATGCCCGAATTTTCTGGCTATTGCCGGGATTATTTTTGGTGCAATATTGGCGATCGAATCTCTGATGAGCGGTTGTTTTTGATGTAGAGATCGTCGGTGCAACGCAGTCACTAGTAGAAATTCCGGTCGGGACTAGCCGTTCTTGAGCAAATCCAGGGGCGATATTACCGATCGTCAAGATCGTCGCAATGCTAACTAATTTAACAATAACGTTGGCGGTTTCCATTCGGTTTGACGATCGATGATAATAACTGAAAAACATTAGCTATTTAGTATTGTGAATTATCGGCCAATTTCCCATTTCCACAGGCATCCTAAGTCAGGATCGATCGTTTCCGCTGCTTTAGTCATCCCGCACTTTGCCAATACTCTGGCGGAGGCATTGTATTCTGCCAGCGTGTGCGCGCAAACCCGATTGACTAATTCTGACTCAAAAGCGATGTTAAGTAGTTGCCGTACCGCAGATGTGGCAAAACCTCTACCTTGATAGTTTGGGGCAACAGAGTAACCGATCTCGATTGCTTGCTGAGGATCGGGAACAGATTTGAAGCCACAAAACCCAACTAACGCTCGATCTGGCCGAAAAACCATCAGATATGGCAACCAAGGATCGCAGAGTTGTGCAGATTGCATCTGCTTCAACATATACTCTAGTGCCCCTGGAAATGGCAGATATCCATCAATCGCTTGCAGTCCATAAGCATTTTCAAAAGCCTCTGCACCCTCGATCGACTTTTCCATGTGCCCGATCGAGCAAGGAACGATTTCTATATCCATTATCGGGAAACATCATAGATCTACCATAATTTTAGCAACATTCGTGTAACCGCCTCGTATATTCGAGCCGTGCGAGAGTATAAGCTGCTCTTACATTTCGATCGCATATTAGATTTCTTGAAAGCGGGGAGCGGGGAGGATGTGCGTAAATTAAATGACTAACAGATTATTCAGCCACAACAGGATCGTAAAAACTTTACAATTTAGGGAGGTACGATCGCCCTCAAAGTAGGAACCAAAAATACTGGCAAATTCGATCGTTAGGCATGTGTGTAGTTAAATACTGAGGAATCTGGAGATGGTTGCTAAAAGCCAAGACTTTGATGCTAGCTGCTGGGTGAAAACGCGCTCGTCGCTCGATCCCACCCAATCGAGTTTCCTGAGCTGGACGGGAGCGATTTATGCGATGGTGCCAGGTGGCAAGCGCAATCGTCTATTTAAGATGGTCGGCGTCAGTATCAGCCGCTGTATTCCTTCCGCAGAAGGAGGGTGGGATTTTACATCCAGGGAATTGACTTACTACCTGCATCCCGAAACTGGCGAAATCTTGCATAAGTGGGAAAATCCCTGGACGGGGGAATTACTGACAGTGATGCACGTTGCCAATAATCCAGTTCAGGGGTACTTTAAAGACAAGTTTCCCGCTCAGGTGAATGGCGACGATACCACTTTCGTCTTCGACTTATTTTCGACTTACCCCAATCCGCTGGCTACAGATACCAAGTTTGCCGATTATAGTCCCAATCCTACTTATCAAGCAGCCGAGTTATTTAAACTTACCGTGCCGACGGCAGAACTTTTGAATCCCGAAATCCTCTCGGTATCTAAGCTCCAACTGAGCTGGGATCGAATTGGCCCCTGGGTACCGTGGATGAAAATGGGCGATCGAGCTGGTCAATTGATTTATAGTGCTTATGGTGGCAAAGTCAGCGGCGTAGATGAATTGCCGCAACTATTGCAAGATGAAATTAATACGCGTGTGCCTTTATATCAAAACGCACCGAAATCTTATCTAGATGTAGAGGGGATTACCTCATGGGTATATTTCCAGCAGCACTTTGATGATTATCTCGCCGGAGCGACTTTTCCCTTGCCACAACCTGCGGAAGTTTAAGCGTCGTCCCCTTAGTGCAGCTACATCCCCGACTTCTTGAAGAAGTCGGGGATGTGTTTTATTTATTTATCGATCGAATCATGCAACTAATGTCCACGCATAGCCATCTGGAGCCACAAAAGATAAACTACTTTCTCCAAATTCATTAGTAACTATTCCAGTAATATTTTCAGCTTTACTTGCTTGCAGTCGATCGAGATATTTATTCAATCCCTGCACCTGATAAGTGTACGAGCACATTCCCAAACAACCTGGCTTTGCTCGATCGAATCTCGAATCTAACTGCAAAGTCTCTGGAAATCTAATTATATATAATCGCCCCGGACGTGCTGCCAAAAAGTCGGTTGCAGACGATCGCGGTTCGTCAAAAGCAGTGACAAAAAACTTTTCGCCCGGTAATAGATCGAAAATTTCGCGTCCGGCTAATGAGGATTCATAACTAGTTTCAATATCATCTCGCACCCGCAATAAACCCAAAACTTCTTCATAAAATTTCAGCGTTTGTTTGCTATCGTCCTGAATTACTATCCCCATGTGGGTAAATTGACTGGTTTGAAATGCGGCGGTTGGGTTAATTTGTCCGTAATGCGGCATGGTATAACCAAATCGTTGAAATAGTACTTGTCTGGCTAATGGTTGGATTAATAACATTTCGCGCACGCCAATGGCAGGATCGAGAAACGGGCGGCTGGCGCGCTCTTTGTGATAGATAATTTCCCAGTGAGGAGTGGTAGATTTAATCGGTAAATCCGCTTTAGCGGCTTCGGCGGCATGATTGGCGATATTTAAGATATCTGCCGTGAGGGTGGTTGCCCAGCGATTGCCCTTGACTTTCATCGACTCTAGCCCCAAACCATCGTTGATGGGCGCATCCCACACCATTAGCCGAATTAAACCACAATCGGCTTGTTGATGAACGAGGCGGATCGATCGCAAGCCAGAATTTACGCCATATAATTGCTGGGCTGCTGATGCCGATAGTGCGCCAATTCGATCGATCCGATAGCCAAATTGCTGCCAATATTGAATCGCTGCCATCGGTTCTGGCACGCCAATACATACCTCATAAATGCCACCAATTGAAGCTGAATGGCTGGGAAATTGTTGCTGAGTCATAATTTGCCATGAGTTTTAAATGCTGCCATGTGGCGATTCTCTCTAAGAGAGGCTACGCCAACGAATGCAATCTTTGGCGAGCATTCTCGATCGCGGATCGCTACATCGATCGTAATTGAATTGGCAATTATGGTGCTATGTCTGGGAGGATGGTAAAATAATGCCTTTATACATAAAATTCTAAATCTCGCTCTGTAATTTTACAATGAATTTATTCTGGCTTTACGATCTTCCCAATACTGTATTTGCGGCGATCGTTATCGGTTTTTTTGTCTCGATCGCTTTAATCGGTCAGCAATTAACTCGTAAGTGGGTCAAGCGTATTCCTAATCATGATGGCAGGTACAATGAATTAGTCAATACAACGATCGCGACAGTAGGCGTATTTTTTGGCATTACGTTGGGATTAATTTCGGTTGGAGCTTGGCAAAATTTTAGCGACATTAACATGAATGTCAACCAGGAAGTTTCTTCGATTAATGTGTTGTATCGAGCTGTTTCGCTCTATCCAGAGCCATCTAGAGGGTTGCTCAGAACCAATCTGAAAGAATACGTACATTATGCCATCCATGAAGAATGGCCATCCCAGCGCAAAGGGATCGTCCCCAAAGGCGGTACCGATAAAGTTACTGCTTTTCAAAAAAATCTCTATGCGTATGAACCAGTATCCGAAAGCATGAAATCCGTTCATGCCGAAACAATTTCCACCTTTAATGAAATGATTCGCCAGCGGCGTACCCGCCTCCAAAGTGTGGCAACTGGGTTGCCATCAACGTTATGGTTAGTAGTGATTTTTGGTTCTTTACTGAATATCGTAATTCCGTGGTTTTTGGTATACGATCGACAGTTAATTCAAGATTTTACGATCGTCTTAATGGCATCAACAATCGGCTTGTTGGTATTTTTGATGGCAGCGATGGACTATCCATTTCGGGGCGAATTTAGCGTCACCCCAGAAAGTTTTCAACTAATGTACGAACGAATGAATTTTCGCTGAATATTTGCAATTTAGGCTGGTATGTTATCGATGTTCGGGAGAGATGGGGGCAATTGTAGCAGCAAATATGGCATGAGCCGCTAGATCGATCGGTCTGTGCCTGACTCGATCGCTTGCCGGATCTTTGCCCAGAAAATTGTCATCTTTCCAATTTTTTGACGGTCGGATCGGTCGGGGCACAAAGCCACCACCACAATTAGGACAGACATTATTAAGAATGCGATCGACACAGCCAGCACAGAACGTGCATTCATAGCTGCAAATGCGTGCCTCCAACGAGTCGGGTTTGAGTTCCTTGTTACAGTGCTCGCAAGTTGGTCTGAGTTCTAACATACACCTCCGATCCGATCGCTAGCTAATTGACTTCTATTTATAAGCGATCGCCGCACTACAAGGGCCTGCTAGATGCAAAACTTCATAGCGTTTGAATCCGATCTCTTGGCACCAACTCCAAAAGTCAGCACCCGTATAATCAAAGCCATCGCCAGTTTCAACCAACATATTGAGCGACATCATTAAGCCAAAAGCGTTCTCTTTTCGATCGTCATCAATGAGGTTTTCGATCGCCACTAATGCACCACCTTCTGGCAATGATTCATAAGCCAAGCGAATCAGATGTTTTTTGATTTCTAGATTCCAATCGTGCAAAATTGCACTCATGGTAATAATATCTGCTTTGGGTAAAGCATCATTAAAAAAGTCACCAGAGACAACTTGAATGCGATCGCTCAATCCGGCTTGCGCGATCGATCTTTTGGCGATCGGTTCGACTTGGGGGAGATCGAAGCTAATACACTGGATCTGGGGATGGTGTGTGGTTATTACCTGCGACATAATTCCGGCTGCGCCGCCAACATCGCACAGGGTTTTGTAATTAGAAAAATCGAATTTAGTAGCAAAGGCTTGAAAATTTCCGCGCGACAGGCTCGACATGGCAGCGATAAACTGTTCTAGTCGATCGGGATCTGCATAAAGTGTCTCGAATAATGGTGTTTGGCTGTGCTTAACTTCATTTTGTGGTTGTCCAGTCTGGAGTGCTTCGCCTAAATCGCTCCAAGATTTGAACAGGCGAGCGTTAGCCATTTCTAGGATGCCGCCAATATATCCAGGTCGATTTTTGTCTAAGAATGTGGCAGTGGCTGCGGTATTTCGATACAGTCCGCTCGCACCAGTTCCCTCTCTGGACAAAAAGCCCAAAGCGACGAGAGCATCGAAAAAGTCATAAATTCCGCGTGGGTGAAGTTTAATCTGCGAGCCTAATTCTTCACCAGTCATCGATCGATCTGCTAAGGCAGTAAAAACTCCTAACTCGACGGCTGTGAGCAATACTTTAGAACTCCAAAAGCCAAAGCCGACTTCGAGGATGCGAGAGGGATCGGGTGTTGTATTCATAATTCAATTTATGGGTTCTATAAAAACTTCTCTCAAAACAGAATTGATGGCAGAAAAGCCCCTGCGGGTTGCTGATAGAAACCGAGACTCATTAACGTCTGGGGTTGGACGATTCGCAATCCTTGCTGTCAGCACCAGCGAAATAACGGAATGGCATGACCCTGAAAAATTTCGGCTAAGACGTTGGCAACGTGTTGGGGATTGTTAACTGCAACAGAAATGTGGTGAAGCATGGTGTTTTCCTCTAGGTGAATTGGATTGGGTTGTTAGTTCAACCATGTCCCTAGTATCAGCCCAGACAATGCTAGGAACCAGACGAGATATGTCTAGATA
>NZ_PVWO01000605.1 GCF_003003845.1 Chamaesiphon polymorphus CCALA 037
TCATAGTTATTTGTGGTGCGACAGCCACAGGAAAATCAGGACTCGCGATCGCGATCGCCCAACGGCTCAATGCTGAGATAATCAGTGCAGACTCGCGCCAAATTTATAAAGAATTTGATATCGCTACGGCGAAGGTGTCTAGTACCGAGCTGGCATTGGTACCGCACCACTTAGTTAGTACATACGATCCTAATTGTACCGTAACTGCTGCCCAATATCAAACACATGCGCAGGCACTCATCGAAAAATTGCAGGCGCGGGGAATGACACCTTTGCTGGTGGGGGGTACGGGACTATATATTAAGTCTGTGGTGAAGGGGATGAAGATTCCGCGCGTACCACCGCAGATGGATTTACGATCGCAATTAATCGCGCTGGGACAGGGGCAATGTTACCAGATTTTGCAACATCTCGATCGCGAGGCGACGCTAAAAATTCATGCCAATGATGCGATTCGGACGATTCGCGCGTTGGAGGTTTATTATGTGACGGGACAGACAATTTCTAGCCAGCAGGGAGAATATCCGCCGAGTTATCCGATTCTCCAAATTGGTTTGGATTGCGAGAGTTTGGATGTTTTGGAACACCGAATTCAACACCGCACCCAACAGATGCTCGATTTGGGTTGGGAGGATGAGGTAAAATATTTGGGTACTAAATATGGCTGGAATTTACCGCTGCTCGATACGTTGGGATATGCGGAGATGCGCCAATATATTCAATGTGAGATTAGTTTAGCAGAGGCGATCGATCTAACGATCTTACATACTCGTCAATTTGCCAAACGCCAGCGGACTTGGTTTGCTTCGATTCCCGAAATTGAGTGGTTCGATAGCAACGATCCGATTTTACTCGATCGAGTGTGGGAGCGAGTACGGCAGTTCTGTGAAACATTTAAAGTTGCTAGCATTGAGATGAATAAGTCTAATGGGTAGTAGAAAACCTGGAATGTTACTAATTCTCTATATCCTGTTGCCAGTAAAAACCGATTCAATCGGTCAGATTTTACTATGTCAGGTGCGCGCGCTTCAAGCTGCTCGGATAGTCGAGCAAAATTTCGATCTGGATCGAGAAAACAATCCGAATAAACTATTAAAAAATGTACTAAAATCTTTATTTATCGATCCGTTTAATACACCAGCTCGTGCTTATCTAGAATTACTCGCTCCACAACTGGGTTTGTTCGATTATGCTATAAATAAAATCAGACAAAAGATCGCCAACAATAAATTTGAATTCTCCAATCTGGCCTTAACTAACTCGATCGTCGATCGCATTCAAATTCAAGAAATAAAAGAAGTTATTGCCAATGGTCGCATAGTTAAGGAATACTTTGACGGTAAATATCGCTCTGGTTATTCGATCGAGGGATCGACCCAAGCAGATCGCCAAATTAGGATTAAGTGCGGCAAATATACTCGATCGCAAATTAGGATTGTCTCACTATCTGAGATTGATATCGAGTTAGAAGAAAATCTTTATATAACAGAGGAAAATACCGATAATGAGTGACACAGAAGAAACTTTAGTTAATGGATTTGTTACCTATCCATTACAGGTAGATGGTAAATTCTATTTAATTGAGAACGTACCTGCACGGATCGACGAAGAAACTGGAGAACACTTTTTTGCGGCTGCTGTTGTCAAACATTTACAACAAATCGTGCTAAATAGTAAAGAACCAGATCGCACAATTGAGACTGCTATCTATAATTATGAGAACCATAAGTAGCTCGGCGCGAATATCGAGCGAGTTTATTTTAAAATAATTATCCCCACGATCGGGCTAGTCACGATAATTATCAGCATTGCATAAAAAGCCACCTCTTTCGGATCGTTCTCATCTATCGTCAGAATATTCTTATATGTCAAATACCAAGGTTTGGCAGTTTTTTTAATAATTTGATGTTCACCCAAATAATTATCGATCGCAATTACTTCTCCTTTAAAATATTGCTTGGCAACATAGGCATCATTCCATTTTAAAGATTCTTTAATCGCGTACAGTGGCGGAAAATCTAGTTTTTTAGCAACAGAACCACGATTGATTCTAAAGCCTGGATATTCAGCTTGGAGACGTTCTTGAAGGTATCGATCGTCGCATTCGTAGCCAAAACTTCTCACCTGTTGCAATTTAGATGAGCCATAAGTATAAATCCACGTATCTTTATCTATGTGCAGATCGAGTAGATTATCGGTGCGAGATCGATCGAGTGAATTTTCATTCATGATTAATTTCTTACTGGCGATGTTCGCAGTCTTACCTGAATGCAACATCTTGTGTTCTTAAAGTAAAATTGAGAGCTAGAATAGAGATCTCCCCGCTAGCGTCAACTAACAGGGAGATTCGGTGGCTTGAGAGCCGCCGATCGAAAAAAACATCTATTACTATTATGACCCAATCTAACGAACCAAACGATCGAAGGAGCGATCGTCAACTACGAACTATCAACCGTCGAGTCAACCGCCTAGAAGATACCCAAGTAACTTGGGGCGAACTAAATGTCGAATTCGATCGCCTTTATGATGAGATAGACGAGGTGAAGATCGAAATGACTCAACTGAAAACGGAGATGAATCAACGATTTGACACCCTCAGTGCTGAGTTAAATGGCAAGATAGATATCATCTTGCGTCACATTACCGGATCGGGTAATTCGTAAAGTCGAATTCATATTTGTTGTAATCTGCATTCAGCCCAAAAGCTGAATACAAGTTTTCGTTGCTTTCTCAAAGCCAGGTACAAACAGAATTATTTGGTGCTAAGTTTCGTTCCTCTGCTTGGTGCGCTTTTTCCGTCGGGGAACCCGACGAGCGCGCATCCGCAACCCAACCTACATAACTCAATTATCAATTATCAATTATCAATTAATTTAACTTGCCAACCTAATACCACTAAATTGCCAGCGTGCTGAAGGCGGAAAGAAATTGCGATAAGTAGATCGAATATGGTCGATCGAAGTTACGCAAGAACCGCCGCGTAAGACCATTTGATTGCACATAAATTTACCATTATATTCACCGATCGCGCCTTCGGCAATTTGAAAACCGGGATAGGGTAAATAGGCACTTTGCGTCCATTCC
>NZ_PVWO01000122.1 GCF_003003845.1 Chamaesiphon polymorphus CCALA 037
CGAAGTTGGTACGGTGGGAATTAATTTTTGACGTGCAGCGGTAACGTCTACCAATCGCTGTTGGAGTTCTTGATTGTCAGGATCGACAGTGATGGCAAATTTGAGATTGCTTAATGTATACTCGTGAGCGCACCAGATTCGGGTGTTGTCTGGCAATTGGCGCAATTTGGAAATCGAACTCACCATCTGTGTGGGAGTACCTTCAAATAAGCGTCCGCACCCCCCTGCAAAAATCGTATCGCCACAGAAGAGTTCGCCTGCTTCATTGCTGTTGACAGGTGGGAAATAATAAGCGATGTGGGCGCGAGTATGTCCGGGGATAAAGAAAACTTCACCGACTCGATCGCCAAATTCCACGCGATCGCCATCTGCCAAGTATACTTGTTGTCCGGGGATGCGTCCCCGATCTTCGGCACCGCCATAGACGCGGACGTCGGGAAATGCGGCGATTAAGTCTTTATTGCCACCGACGTGATCGCCGTGATGGTGGGTGTTAAAAATGGCGACGAGCGACACTTGATGGTGGGCGAGTTCGGCGATTACTGGGGCTGCTTCTGCCGGATCGACAACTGCGGCAATCTGGCGATCGCGATCGATTATCAGAAAGATATAGTTGTCTGATAAAACGGGAATGCGAATGATATCCATAGTAGCGAGATTTTCGTTAACTTATGCTCTTAACTTAACAAAATCTTTCAATAATTGATAATTGATAATTGATAATTGATAACTACCTCTGACCGTCCTTTGTTATAACAACCGCCAAGGCTATTAGGGGAATTCGATCGTTACTGCAACACCCCCAACTTCTTTTAAGAAGCGGCTCCAAGCTGAGCCTTTATCTCGCGACGGCAAGACAAGACAAGACAGGGACACCCCTACAGCCTCTTCAGTATTCACTATCAACTATCAACTATCCACTATTCCCAAACTAATTCCCCAAGATACTATTGCTATCGCTATTCTCGGTTTCGCTCGGACTGGGAGTTGGTTCGGGATTGAGTTGTTGCTCCCATTGCTGAACGTAGCTTTGAGCCGAACCGTAGGCTGAAGTATTTGATGGGATTGCTTTGGCGATCGAGATCGCGCGGCGGAGGTCGCTGGTAGCGGTACTTTGGGCTACTTCTAACATTTGAGCACCCCAGTTATCCATCAACAGTCGGGCTTGGGATCGCAATTGCGAACTTTTAGGTACTCTAGCAGCGGCTTGAATGGCACCCAGCAAGGATTCGGGCGTACCGTTACCAGCCAATCTTTGTGCTGAAGCTAAATTGTTCGCAGCTTGGAGTTGGGCTTGCCAATCATTTACGCGTTCTTGAGTTTGAGCGTACATGGCTCTACCCCTGCGAATTCGTTGTCCCATGGCAACAGCAGCACTCAAATCGCCGCTACTGGCCAAACTTTCGGCTTGAGCGAGGATCGGGCCATCTTCGGCACGTTGGATCGCGGCTGTCCATTGCTGAACTTTTTGTTGGGCTTGAGGGTAGAGGGCGCGTCCGGGGCGAATTTGATTGAGTTGGGCGATCGCATTTTGGACTCCCGCCGCCGTACCAGTTGCGGCAAGTTTATCTGCGGCGGTGATGTATGGAGTATCTTCGACTGTCTCAATTTGTTTACGCCACTCACTGACGACTTGAGCGGCTTCTTTGCCGCGCGGATTGCTCGCCGGAATCCGTTGCACTTCCATAATTGCAGCTTGAAGATCTTTGACAGTACCAGTTGTAGCCAAGCTGCGGGCGTGCTGGAGAGCAGCGAGATCCTGAATTTCGAGTTGCCACGCGATTGTAGATTGCTGCGCTCGTTGGTACATCGAACTATTCGCGCCAATTCCTTGAACTAACGAAATTGCTGTTTCTAGTTCGGCAATGCTGCTATTTGTGGCGTGAGAGAGAGCTTGCGATAGATTGATGAGATCCTGAAGTTCGGTTTTAATGGGTGAGACTTCGGGTGTTTGATTGGCGATTTCGAGCGCGCCTTGCCAGTCATTTTTATCGAGTTTGGCTCTAGCTAGCTTTAACATTTGGCTGGCTGCTGTGCCGATTAAAGTTTTAGCTTCGGTCTGAGCAAAACTTTTAGGATCGACTTTCTTGGCAATTTCGATCGCTTTAAGCAGGGTTTTGATGTCGGTAGTCTTAACTAATTGACGGGCTTCGTCCAACTTGGCACTGTCAGCTTTAGCAATTTGGACTAAGTCGGCTAGTTCTTGGTACTTGGTTGTTGCCCAATAGCGATTGTTTAAGCGAGTTAATTTGACGGCGACTGAGTAAGCATTCACCCACTTAGAGCTATTTAATAATGCTCTAGTTTCTTTATCGAGCGCGATACCTTTAGTCCAGGTTTGTTGCCATTGTGCCAGTCGTTTAGAAACAACTTTATGGGCTGGGACATTTGGCGGAACTTGTTTGGCTGCATTTACGGCCTCATCATAGTTACCCTCTTGATAGGTTGCTTCGGCCAAGCGCAGAATGGACAGCGACCACCGCTGGACATTGCTATCGACATAACCGCGCGTCGGATCGTTGGCGGGGATATCTTTGACTAGATTTAGAGCTGCTACCAAATCGGTTAAGGTTTGTTTGCTGGCAGCTAATTGTCCGCAATAAACGCGTAAAGATGCTGAAGACATCGGCACGAATATTTCGGGGCAATTAGGTACTGCTTTGGGATTTAGCAATAAGCCTAATGCCAAATAGACTAAGCCACCCGAAATCCCAAGGGTCATAATTGCCCAGAACACCCAACTTCGGATAAACGATAGTCGCAACCAACCAGGCATCTGGTTTACTAATTGTTTAGTGGCTTGGTTTGCTGGTTCAAAATCAAAGCGGGAGTTTGGTTTGGCCAAAACTTAAAAAAGAGGGTAAAGAGTAAGTAATTGCCCGATCTAAATGGGGCATCTACAACCCGATCGAGCGTTTGAGACGTCAAATTATTACATCAACATTTTAGCTCACTTCGGTTTCGCTGAATATCCGCTCGATCGCGTTAACTAGTCGTTCCAATTGTGACTGTTGATGAGTTGCCATCAGCGATAATCTAATTCTACTCGTCGGTACGGTGGGCGGTCGGATCGCTGGAGCGAAAATTCCGGCTTGACGGAGTTTCTCGCCGATGGCGATCGCGGTGTGAGGATCTGGTAACTCAATACAGATAATCGGCGATGCCGAGGGAATGAGTTTGACTTGGGGCAATCTTGTCAATAGTTCGTTTAAATATTTCACATTTTGCCACAATTGGTGACGGAGTTGGGGCGTTGTCGTGACTATTTCGATCGCAGCCAATGCCGCAGCCGTATCGGCGGGGGAGAGTCCCGTGGTATAGATCCAGCTCGCACAGCGGTTTTTGAGAAATTCGATCGTCTGGGCACTGCCAGCCACATAGCCGCCCAAGCTCCCCAACGACTTACTTAACGTACCCATTTCGACGATCGATCGATCGCCTAGATGATAATGCTCGACGGCACCCGCGCCAGTCGCTCCAAAAATGCCCGTAGCATGAGCTTCGTCTACCAAAACCATCGCCCCGTATTCGGTAGCCAACTCCATCAACTCTGGCAACGGACACAAATCGCCATCCATACTAAACACGGTATCGGTGACAATTAGGCAGCGACGATAATTGGCCTGATGTAACTGGAGATTGTGACGCAGCGAATCCATGTCACAGTGCTGGTAATCGAGCGTCGTCGCACCACTCAGGAGCGAGCCATTTTTGAGACTGGAATGATTGAGGCGATCGCTCAAGATCAGGTCTTTTTGGCCCACTAGAGCCGCGATCGTTCCCAAATTGGCTAAATATCCAGAACTGAAGACTAAGGCAGCTTCAGTGCCCTTTAAACGGGCGATCGCTAGCTCTAACTTATGGTGGAGTTGCTTGTGTCCGCTCGTCAAGCGCGAACCCGTGGCTCCCGTCCCAAATTGTTGCGTCGCTGCCATCGCCGCGCGGATCGTGCGCTCGTTGCCAGCCAAGCCCAAATAATCGTTACTGCCAAAATTGAGTAAGACGCGTCCGTCGATCGTTACCTCCGTGCCAGGTAAACTATCGATCGATCGCACAGAGCGATACCAATTTGCCTGCTTTATCGTCGCTAACGAGCGATCGATCCAAGCATAAGGATTTAATTGATTCAAATTTACAACTCTCGATCGATTAGGATATGAAAATAACCTTATCCAACTTAATTCATGGCCGAAATCCAATTTTCTAGAGGAACCACCGAGCCTGTCGTTCCCGATGTTCGACTCACCAAATCTCGCACTGGCGAGCAGGGTAAAGCATCATTTTACTTCGAGAAGCCTGCCATTCTTGGTAATGACGTTACCGAAGAAGTCACTGGGCTGTACATGATCGATGAAGAAGGCGAAATCGTGACTCGGGAAGTCAAAGCCAAATTTGTCAATGGTAAACCCGAAGCATTGGAAGCCATTTATATCATGAATTCTACGGCAGAGTGGGATCGATTCATGCGCTTTATGGAACGCTACTCCGAAGCAAATGGTCTAGGCTTTACAAAGGCTGAATAATTAGCTTCAATTATGCACGATCCTCTCAGTTCTGGCGCAGCCGAACGTTCTGCCCAGCCGCATCCAGATTCCAGCCCAATCGTGGTTAATTGCGCCATCGTCACCGTTAGCGATACGCGCACGCCCAATACCGATCGCAGCGGTGAATTAGCCCAACAATTGCTACTAGCGGCTGGGCATCAAATTGGCATGTATCGGATTATTCCTGACGAACCAACGCGGATCTGTGCCGAACTAGAGGCTGCGGCTACCGCAGTACCGACAATTAACGCGATCGTCTTCAATGGTGGTACGGGCATTTCTCCCCGCGATAACACCTACGAGGCGATTTCTGGTATCCTGACCAAAACTTTACCGGGATTTGGGGAAATCTTTCGCTTCCTCAGCTATCAAGAGATCCGATCGCGGGCGATTGCCTCGCGAGCGATCGCAGGTACTTACGGACGCTTACTCGTTTTCTCGCTACCTGGTTCGCGAGGTGCAGTACAATTGGGCATGGAAAAACTGATTCTGCCCGAACTCGTCCATCTCGTCACCCAATCAACATGACATCTGCTGGTAAGGTCGCAAAAAAGCCCGATAAAAAGGTAGCTAAAAAAAATCCATCCCATTGGCTCTCGATCGGAATTATTGCTCTACTCGTTGGTGGAACTATTTCTGCCAAACACGTTTTTCTCGTCGATGAAGATATCGAAATTACCACTAAATTTAGCGGTCAAAGTTGGCAAATAAGTTCTCAGTCGCTCCGTAAAGCGGTCGGCGATCTCGATCGATTTACGCATCAATATCTCGATCCAATTGGTGCTAATATCGGCCAACAATCGCAGCAATTACTCATCCAGGCTGGCAATGCTCTCTCCGAACGCAAAGATTGGTGTATTCCACGACCTCAATTTTCTAGTACTTCTGCTAATCCCAAAGATCTAAATTCAACCGATTCAGAACGTTCGACTACAGAAAAAGCTAAAACTCGATCGAATAAATTATCAGCCCAATCGAAAAAAGATCGAGTTGCTAACCAGCCTAATTCAGATCGATCGAGTCAAGATTGGTGCATTACTACAGGTACTAAAAAATAAGATAGCAATATAGAACCCATTTGAGATCTCTACGGTTGGTGTGCAAAATGCGTCATTTTGTCTTTTGTATAGATCTGTAGGGGTGGGTTTATGCTAGTCAATGTCGATGTTACTGTAGGAGATCGGACAAAACCCACCCTCCACCACCAGGATCTAAAAAGATCTCAAATGGGTTCTATCGGTCGATAAATTCAGTATTATCGGGATATGAGAATATCCTCCACATCTGTAAAATAGTGAAGTTGCTAGATGATGTGGAAACATGAGTGCGAACGCGATTAAATTTGGGACAGATGGTTGGCGGGGCGTAATTGGCGCAGAGTTTACATTCGATCGATTGCTAATGGTTGCCCCGATTGCCGCAGCCGTATTGGCAGATACTTATACAGCCAAGACAGGCAATCGCACGATAATCGTCGGTTTCGATCGCAGATTCATGGCCGAAATCTTTGCCAAGCGGATGGCTGTTACTCTACAGCAAGCTGGATTTGATGTTATTTTGAGCGACACTTACGCGCCGACACCTGCATTTAGTTGGGCGGCACACAGTCTGAATGTCCTCGGCGCGCTGGTCATCACCGCTAGCCACAATCCAGGTGACTATTTAGGGTTAAAAGTTAAAGGCAATTTTGGTGGTTCGGTACCGCCAGAAATGACGCAACAGATCGAAGCTAGATTGGGCGAGACTTTGCCACCGACTACACCAGGAACGCTGACAACCTTCGATCCGTGGGCGAGTTATTGTCAGGAATTGCGTGGCAAAGTCGATCTCGCCAGCATTCAACAAGCGATTGCCGCAGGTAAGTTGACAGTATTTGCCGATGCCATGCACGGTGCCGCTAGTACGGGGCTAGAACGGCTGTTAGGCACGCCCATTATCGAACTCAATAGTAATGCCGATCCCTTATTCGATGGTGGTGCGCCAGAGCCATTACCGAAGTATCTGTCGCAATTAATGCGCGTGATTCGCAGCCATAATACCAAGCAAGGAGTAAGAGTAGGGCTGGTATTTGATGGCGACTGCGATCGAATTGCCGCAGTAGATGGCTCTGGCGAATTTTTTAGCTCGCAAATCTTGATTCCAATTCTGATCGAGCATCTAGTCAAACGACGGGGATTTACAGGCGAAATTATCAAGACAGTGAGCACGTCCAATCTCGTCCCCAGAATGGCGAAGTTATATAACTTGCCAATTTATGAAACACCAATCGGTTACAAATATATCGCCGATCGGATGTTAGATACCTCAGTCCTGATTGGGGGTGAAGAATCGGGCGGTATCGGTTATGGCAATCATATTCCCGAACGCGATGCTTTGCTCTCGGCTTTATATCTACTCGAAGCAATCGCTAAATCTAATCTAGCTCTCAGCGATTTGTACGGTCAACTCCAAACTCAAACTGACTATCATTTTCAATACGATCGTGTCGATATCCATCTCAAAAATATGGATGTCAGACTACGACTAATGGCGCAGTTAGAAAACCAGCCATTTAATAAAATTGCTAACATAGAAGTATGCGATCGCAATCTTGCTGATGGGTACAAATTTAATCTGGTTGATGATAGTTGGCTATTAATTAGATTTAGTGGTACCGAGCCAGTCCTGAGACTATATTGCGAAGCACTAACACTCGATCGAGTTCATCAAACGCTTGCCTGGGCACAAGATTGGGCAAAATCGATCGACACTTAGTAGAGATTTTGTCAGCGCAATCTCTATCTTGAAGTATCGATCTATGACTCGAACAATTAGCTAGTGAATAATTTCTACTAATAGTTAATCATGAAAATTTCGATCTACTTAACGGCGATTGCTACGACAATTATTACTTGTTTGGGAACGGGAGCGGTGAGAGCACAAGGCGTATTCGTCCAACCTTTTCCTTCAACTGGTTACTCTTCGACGATAATTTACGTCCCCTCTACTGTTCCCGATGGCAACTACAATAATCGGACGATCGAATACGAATCGGTAAATCCGAATATTTATCCGACCAATGGTTACTATGGGAGCACGACAACTACGATTTATGACAATGGCGGAACCTTCGGTCGTAGCTACCGTGATTATCGCAATCCCGCCCGAGTTACCTGTAGCACATCGATAATCGGCAGTCCGATTCCCAGTCCGATTGCCTTGGGTACGAACGGTCAACCGTGTCGCTAGAGGAACCTAAGTTGCGAGTTACAGTTTTTTTGTGGCAAAGCCTTGTTGTATGTGGAGTCTGCAAAATGTAACGATCGATTGTCAGTCGAGCGAGTGTATAGTACAATAGTATCGAGAATTTGTTAGCAAGAAAAATAGGTATAACGCCTCCCCTGTCTTTTAGGGAGAAGTAATTATCAATTTTCTCCTTGGTGCGCATCCGCAAACCGTCGGGAAACAAAGGCGTGCGCGTATCCGCAATTCTCAATTCTTTAAAGCTTGTCTATGCAACTAATTCAACGCACCACCCTGGTTTATCAAGCAGGTAGTTCGGATAAAGTCTATGAAGTCGATCTGTGCCAAGTAGCACCCGATCGATATATGGTGAATTACCGCTATGGTAGGCGGGGTGGAAATCTGCGCGAAGGGGCAGAGACAGTAGCAGCAGTCCCGCTAAATGAGGCGCAGCGGGTGTTCGAGCGACTGATTCGATCGAAAGTAACTAAAGGCTATCGCGAAGCGGGTACGGTGGCACCTGAAGCCGTTGCAGCGAATGTTTCTGTGCCAGTTAACATCGACGAACCGGATACGCGCAATCGAGCGGTCTTAGCCAGATTGATGTTGGCGGTAAATAACCGCAATGCGATCTCCAAACCAAAGGAATGGAAAATCGATCGGGCGATCTGGCGATCGGGAGAGTTACAATTAGCCGCAGCGACACCTTTACTCATGCAATTGTGGGGCAGCAATCCGCTGACGAATTACAGTATCGCTTGGGCATTGGGCAATTGCGGCGATGCCCAAGCGATGCCGATGTTAGACGCGATCTACCGTCAAGCCGATACGCCAGCTCACATCCGCCGCATTGCCCTCGAAGCTTTATTCAAACTCAATCCTGAAGGTGCGCGGGCGTTGCGTAACGAGCTAACCGTGAAATTACCCAAGCCATTGCGCGGTTTAGTGGAGCAAGGTGCCGCTTCCGCCGCCATTATCGAGGCTTTACAAACTTATCTCGCCACCGCCACGCCACCTCAATTTGACGTAATAGATTTGTTGTATCAGATCGATAGCCAATATACTCGCCCCGCTATTTTAGAGATAGTCAGACAGGCACCCTTGCAGCCTAATTATTTTCAACGGTTGCGACACATTTTCAAAATCGCCGAATATCGCCACGACGCCGAAGTATTTGGCATTCTTACTTATCGATTCGATCGAACTCCCGCATTTTACAATAGCAATTATTACGGTATTTACATTCCCAATACGGATGAATACTTGAGGACACAAAATTGGGCGAGGAATCCCAAAACAGGTCAATATGAATCCACTCCAACGGGTGCATTTCAGGCGGAAATGGCTAAACCGAATTGTCGATTAGGTTATAGTAATAAAACACGCGATTATTTACGACGTAGAGTCTGGCGATCGCTCAAAACTTTAGGCGAATTAAATCGATCGGAATATGTTTCCCTCGCAGTAGATATCCTCTTACAATATAGCGATCTCGATGCTACGCCCATCCGCGAATCAAATTATTGGCACCACACCGAACGCCGCAATCGCCGAATTAGTTGGGATAAATATGCGGCTTATTTAGCATTCAATCATATTCTCTATACTAATAGTCCGCGCTATGAATTACCGCCATCCAATGATGTCTGGCGGTGCAAATCTACATATAAAATTGGCGATCCGGTTCCTAACGTTCGGGAAGAGGCATTCCCAGAATTATGGGAGCAACAGCCACATTTATTACTCCAACTATTATCAGAAAGTCAGTGCCAGCCAGTTCATGAATTTGCCGTCAAAGCAATTAGAACCTGTACCGAATTTTGCCAAGGCATCTCGATCGATATCTTAATGCAACTATTAGCCAAACCTTATGAAGTTACCGCTCAATTTGGCTTTGAGTTGGCTCGATCGCGCTATCAACCCGACAATCCTCAAGCCGATCTGATTCTGGCGATCGCCAATTGTGCTTATGCACCCGCTCGCAGCGAAGCACATAATTGGATTCGCGCCCAGATCGATCGATTTATTACCGACGATCGCTTAATTGCAGGCTTAATTGTCAGTCCCGAAGCAGATACACAGTTATTTGTTCGACAATTATTAAGCAATACAATTTTTCCGGCGGATACCGCACGGACGATAATTGTGCGCATTATTGCTGAGTTATTAACTTTAGATACAACGCGAGAACAGATCGCCGAAAATGCCACTCAAACATTAATTACGTGTTTTAGTGTCGCCTTAAGATCGATCGGTTTAGAAATCGTCCTCGATTTACTCCGCCATCCGCTGCCAGTTCTCCAAACTTGTGGCGCGCAAATCTTACTCAACCATCAGACTCAAACGATCGATCTACCGCCCGGTTTAATCGATGCTTTATTAGAATCGCCAGTTGCCTCAGTTCGCGTTATCGGCGTCCAATTGTTCGGACAATTACCAGACGAACTTTTGCTCGATCGCATCGAACTAATTCTGACATTAGTCACTCACGAACTTCCCGAAATGCGATCGGCAATTCGGGCGAGTATTCAGCGGATCGCCGCAGCTCATCCAGCCTTTACGACTACTTTACTCGATCGCTTAATTCCGATCTTATTAGCACCCGAAGCACACGAAGGACTGCATACGTCCATCTCGCAACTATTGCAAAACGATCTACCCAATTGGATGGCAGTTACCAGCCCCGAAATTACCTGGACGTTACTCACATCTCCAGCTACAGCCAGCCAAGATCTGGCAGGAAAAATCCTGCAAGTAAATAGTACCCGGTGGGCAGATACATTAGCCACCGAACAAATTGCCGAACTCACCCATCATGAAATTCTGGCAATCCGCGTCGCTGGCTGGCAAATGTTAGAGCAAATCTTACCGCGCTTGCGCCAACAACCTGCGGACTTACTCGCAGCAACAATGGTAATGGCATCTAAATGGGAAGACTCCCGCCAATTTGGTTTCAAACTATTTGGCGAATTGCTAACCCCCACCGAACTTAGCCCCTCAGTCGTAATTAGTATTTGCGATAGCAATCGCGAAGACGTGCGTAAATTCGGACGCGATTTAGTTGGAAGCTGTTTTCAACAACAAGACGGTTTAGAATATCTGCTCAAATTTAGCGAACATCCCACCACCGATATGCAGTTATTCGCCAGTCAATATCTCGAAGATTATGCAGCCGGAAATCTCGACAGATTGCAAGAATTGACGCCCTATTTTACCCGCGTTCTCGCCCAAGTCAATCGCGCTCGTGTCGCCAAACAACGAATCTTTGCCTTCCTCAATAGCGAAGCGATTAAAAGTGAATCTGCGGCTAAAGTAGTCATTGAATTATTAACCAGACAATCGGCTTCGATCGCGATCGGCGAAAAGGCGCGGGCGTTGGAAACTT
The DNA here is from genome assembly GCF_003003845.1 of Chamaesiphon polymorphus CCALA 037. Taxonomy (GTDB): domain Bacteria; phylum Cyanobacteriota; class Cyanobacteriia; order Cyanobacteriales; family Chamaesiphonaceae; genus Chamaesiphon; species Chamaesiphon polymorphus. The sequence continues at coordinate 11,152 of NZ_PVWO01000122.1, forward strand.
TGCTCAAGATTCATCAATTGTATCCGCAATTATCGGTACCGATTTCGGTTAAGGCTTTACCTGTCAAGGCGTAAATAGTTCATCTTTAATTTATTATTTTTAACCGCAGAGGCGCAGAGGGCGCAGAAAGAGAGAAAAATGGAATTTAATTATAGTTATTCAGGTAGTAGTAGCATATCCGGTAATGGCGATCGCACGAACATGTCTTTCGCACCCGATGTCTCCCGCACACCCACTTATTTTCGCGGCGAACTGCGGCAAAATATCGCCTTCCGCGAAGCGATAAGTGCGCTGCACGATGTCGTTGTTTCCGATTTGCGATTTCAGCCTAAAGATAAAACCGCATACAAAGAATGGGCGGCGCAACGCAATGAAATCGACTGGCAACTCATCGCCACCCAGCGGCAAACCGTGACGGATAGGTTGCGCGAACTCGATGCCGAAATGAGCGAATTGCGCCGTCGTAGCTCCGAACGATCGAGCGAATACTACAAATCAGTGGGGCGTTATTTCGACTATCTGTACCAAAAAGATCGCGATGCTTGGTTCGTCCTCGATCCCGTCATTACCGTCCATCCTGACGAAGTATTCTTCGAGTGTTTCAGCCAAGATGAGTCCAGCTACGGGCGACTCGGTGCCAGCTACGAGGTTTTTAAAAACGTCGGCGACTTCGCCTGCGGTACGACAAATGTCGATTATTCCGCCGCGCTGTATGACGAATTCCAAAAAATCCGCACCTATAAATCCACCGTATTTGAAGTAGATCCCTCCGGTTTTGGCGTCCAAACTGCGGGCGAGGTGGCTTATAAAGAGGTGAAAATCGATTTACCCGATACGTGGGTGCGCGGCTTCTTGTAAGTCAATTCAGCGATGTCCTTGCCCGCAATTAGCTTCGATCTCCACCCGATGGACATCTATAATCTCTGCTTCGTCCTCCGTCGCCGCAAAGAAAAACACGGCCCTCGGAGCATGAAATATATCCTCAAACCGGGCGAACCAGTAAGAGTAATTTTCGAGCCGTGGAATCTGGAAGTTGTTTGCGATCGATCGTTTTATCATGGCAATAAACCCGAAGAAATTCGCGTTTGGGGACGCCGCCGCTTGTTGATTTTAGAACGCTTAATTCCCGTCGCGCGCAAATTTACCGTCCACTTATTAGGCACGGGTTTACCCTCATTCTACGTCGCCGATCTTCACGATTTATCCTTCACCCTCGGCTTATCAGGTTGGACGGCAAATGATTGGGCAAAAGCCGGAAATTTCGATCTGATGGCTCCCCGCGCTACTGTCGATGATTGGACAAAGCAAAAAGTATTCGCTGGATTGCAAGAAAATTGGCTCGAATCTCCAGATGCTCTGGCTAAACGATTAAAACTCGATCGCAGTGTCGTTTTGGGTGCCTTGAGTGCCTATACTCAAGCCGGACGCGCGATTTACGATCTAAATAAACAAGTATATCGCGTCCGCGAATTAACACAATCACCACTGCCGATCGATCGATTGAGATTTGCCAACGATCGCGAATCAGCCGCCAGCGAATTTATTACAAACAAAGTTGTTAAAGTCGATAGTTCGAGTATCGATACCAACGGAACATTACATCTAGCCGGAACGCTCAAATATCGATCGCAAACATACAACCCCACCGCCGAGATCGATCGCGACGAGCGATTGATTGCTGCTAATTGTACCTGTAATTGGCATCAACAAAACAAGCTATTTAAAGGCCCCTGCGAACATATTCTCGCCCTCAGAA
>NZ_PVWO01000606.1 GCF_003003845.1 Chamaesiphon polymorphus CCALA 037
ATCTCAAGCAGTAGCTAAAAACTATTAACCGACGGTTGTCGTTTCAAACTTAGCAGCCGCTGCTTTGAGCGTAGCTGCTTTGTCGGTTTGTTCCCAAGGTAAATCTAGATCCGATCGACCGAAATGACCGTAGGCGGCAACATCTTGATAAAAACGACCATTGCGTTCGGCGGGGAGATTGCGGAGGTTGAAAGTAGCAAGAATTCCTTCGGGACGCAGCTCGAAATGTTCTTCGATCAGTTCAAAAAGTTGGTCGTCACTAATGATGCCAGTGCCGAAAGTTTCGACTAAAATACTGACAGGAGCGGCAACACCGATCGCGTAACTGAGTTGAACTTCGCACTTGGTAGCCAAACCAGCCGCGACAATATTTTTCGCGACGTGACGGCAAGCATAAGCCGCAGATCGATCGACTTTGGTGGGATCTTTACCAGAGAAAGCACCACCGCCATGACGAGAATAACCGCCGTAAGTATCGACAATAATTTTGCGTCCGGTTAAACCTGCGTCTCCTTGAGGGCCGCCAATTACAAATTTGCCTGTAGGATTGACGAGGAAGTGAGTTTTATCGTCTGGCTGCACTTCTAAGTCTGCAAATACAGGTAAAACTACATACTTCCAGAGATCGGCCTTGATTTTGGCTTGAACGCCAGCATCGTCTTTAATCTCGCCAATGGTGGCATCGTGTTGAGTAGAGATTAAGATGGTATCGATCGCGACCGGGATACCATTTTTGTACTCAACTGTAATTTGGGTTTTGCCATCGGGACGGAGATAAGGTAAATCGCCAGTCTTGCGTACAGCCGCCAAGCGACGAGCTACGCGGTGCGACAAACTAATCGGCAATGGCATTAATTCGGGTGTTTCGTTACAAGCATACCCGAACATAATCCCCTGGTCTCCAGCACCCGTCTGGTCGAAAATATCGGTGCCATCGCCCCGATTTTCTTTAGCTGTGTTGACCCCCTGAGCAATATCTGGCGACTGCTGATCCAAGGCAATTAGTACCGAAGCACTATTTGCCGAAAATCCGTTATCGGCATCAGTGTAGCCAATTTCAGCAATTTTGGCGCGAGCGAGGTCGATATAATTGACAGTCGCTTTAGTGGTAATCTCGCCCGTGATCAAGACGAGTCCGGTATTGACTACTACCTCTGCGGCGACCCGACTGTAGGGGTCTTGAGCGAGCAGCGCATCCAAAATTGTGTCAGAAATCTGATCGCAGATTTTGTCAGGGTGACCTTCCGTCACGGATTCCGAAGTAAAAAGATATCTACGAGACAAGGAACAGTCCTCCTTCTGGTACTGGCTAATGTTAGCCTATATATTTACATAATGCCCATAAAATTTATCCAGAATTTCACCATTCTGTAATTTCATGTGCTAGCAAGCAATAATAGCTGCTTTTAAATCTATATCAAAATGGAACGCAGAAGCATCGAAAATTGTTGATGCTGAGGGTAAATATCGATCGTGTTGCCACGATCGATATTTACCAGGCGTACTATCTAACCCAATTCGATCGCCCAGCGGGGCTAGCATCCGCGTACAATTTAAATAAATCGAATACAGGAGCATCGAAAATTGTTAACGCTTGGGGTAAATATCGACCATGTTGCCACGATTAGGCAAGCCAGACGCACTGTCGAACCCGATCCGATCGCCGCAGCGGTATTAGCCGAATTAGCTGGTGCGGATGGGATTACGGCACATTTGCGCGAAGATCGGCGACACATGCAGGATCGGGATATTCGATTGTTGCGCGAAACCGTCCGCACGCATTTAAATCTAGAGATGGCGGCGACAACAGAGATGGTGCAAATCGCACTGATGATTAAACCAGATTATGTGACGCTGGTACCGGAAAAGCGCGAAGAAGTAACGACGGAAGGGGGATTGGATATTGCCGGACAACTCGATCGATTGAACTCGGTGGTAGATAAGTTACAATCGGCATCGATCCCTGTCAGTCTATTTATCGACCCAGAACCTGCCCAAATTGCCGCCGCAGCCCAGATAAAGGCGCAATTCATCGAATTACATACCGGACGCTATGCGGAGGCGAGAGAGCCGCTCCAGGTGCAACAGGAGCTAGCAAATTTAGCCAAGGGCTGCGAATTGGCGATCGAAGCTGGTTTGCGGGTAAATGCCGGACACGGCTTGACTTATTGGAATGTCCGTCCGGTGGCTTGTTTGCCCGGTATGGAAGAATTAAATATCGGCCATAGTATCATCAGTCGAGCGGTACTCGTCGGTATCGATCGAGCCATCCGCGAAATGAAAGCTGCAATGTTTGGGATTAATTGATAATTGATAATTGATAATTGATAACTGATACCCGCTCCCCCATTAGAGTAGTAGGGTGGGCAGTGCCCACCGTCTAGATCTCATATATTTTCTGTCCGATCGATATTTGTGCCAATTTACTTAGTGGGCAGAACGTAGGGTGGGCACTGCCCACCATCTAGATCTCAGGCATTTTCGATCCGATCGATATTTGTGCCAATTTACTTAGATCGTTTATTTAGTCATTTACTTTAAATACAGAAGAAAGATGCAAACCTATTACTATATAGTTGCTAGTAAAAGATTTTTACGCGAAGAAGAACCGCTCGATGAAGTAATTGCCGAACGTATTCGCAATTATCAGGAGCAAGGTAAAGAAATCGATTTTTGGTTTATCGATCGACCTGCTTTTCTCGATGCTCCGGAGTTAGCCAGTGTTAAGGCGAAAGTTCCACAACCTGCATCTGCTATTATTTCGACAAATTCGCAGTTTGTTACTTGGTTGAAGCTCCGCTTGGAGTTTGTCGCAACAGGAGAATTCCAAGCTCCATCGGCAACTATTCCCGATCCGATCGCGGCATCTTTGACTACAGCCTAAATTGGAGATTAATTTCGATCGCATTCCCATATCAGTCCTTGTCGATTGCCGATCGATAAGGGCTTTTTCAATGCTAACTTTTAGTTATCTATATACAGACTGTCTCTTATACACATC
>NZ_PVWO01000123.1 GCF_003003845.1 Chamaesiphon polymorphus CCALA 037
CTTAGCGATGATCCGTATCATGGTTAGGCGTTTGGCATAAAATTTAACTCTCTCCTGACTTTTCAAACATCCTCTTACCCTATCAATTACCACCCGATCGATTTGTGTAAATTGTTATACATCTGGATGCTTTTGAAAGATTGCCGAGCCAAATCGCGCAAGTTTTCGATTTAGGTGGTGGGGTGACGATCGATCGCCCACTTTATTTGTCTGAGCATACCGCGTAATAAAGCTACTTCATTTTGTGAAAGTTGGCTGCGATTGTAGAGACGGCGTAATTTTTCCATGCGCGGTGTGGCAGTATGGGGAAATAAATAACCAATCTCTAATAGTAAAGTTTCTAATTGCTGATAATAACCTTCTACCAACTCAACAGGTGCGAGATCGGTTGGTTGGGGAATTGGAGAATGAATAGTCTGCAAATTATCATCGATCTGACTCGCATACATCTGGATTTCATAGGCACAAATTCCCACCGCTTGGGCTAAATTGAGCGAACTATATTCCGAGCCAACTGGAATCCGAATATAACGGGTAGCATAATTTAATTCGGTATTGGTCAAGCCACTATCTTCGCGTCCAAATAGTAAAGCTGTCGGTTCGGTACTATCGACTAACCAGGGTAGGGCTTGTCTGGGTGTTTCTAGCTGAGTGGGAATGGCTCGATCTTCTCTACCTGTAGTGGCAATGACTCGCGTACAACCTGTTAAGGCGGTGGTTAAATCGGGAACGATTCGTGCGGCTTGTAATAAATCGATCGCGTGTACGGCCATTCTACTGGCTTCCTCGCCCTGAGCTTCGCACCGAGGATTGACAATTACCAGTTGTGTCAATCCCATATTCTTCATCACCCGCGAGATCGAGCCGATATTTCTGGCACCAGCTGGCTCTACCAAGACAATCCGAATATGATTGAGAGAGATACTCACGGTACATTTATTGATTAATAGCTATCATGCCACGCCATCGATCGAAAGCCGATCTACCTACCAAAGTCTGTCCCGTATGCAACCTACCTTTTTCCTGGCGCAAAAAGTGGGAAGCTAATTGGGATGAGGTGAAATATTGTTCCGAGCGATGCCGGAGAAGGAAGACAAGTGAATAGTGAATAGTGAATAGTGAATAGTGAATAGTGAATAGTGTTTTTGTGTTTACGGCTCACCGCTTGAGCTTGCGTTAGTTCGCTGTCCGATCTGCTAACTCATCAACCTCATCCAATTTTCTATCGACTATCCACTAAGTAGCTAGGCCGAATTAAATGTCGATCGATAACTGTACCTATAACGTTGGTGATGTCGAACTGATGTAAGAAGCCTAACCTACGTACTATCTAGTCACTATCCACTATCCACTATCCACTATCCACTATCCATTAAAAAGCTCCTGGCTGATGGCGAATCAGATTGAGAAACTCTTCTCGGGTACGTTGATCTTCTTGGAATGCACCCAGCATCGCACTGGTAACCGTCCACGCACCAGGTTTTTGGACGCCGCGCATTACCATGCACATGTGGCTGGCTTCCATTACAACCGCTACCCCTTTAGGCTCTAGTACTTCTTGGAGTGCCTCAGCGACTTGACGGGTGAGTCTTTCTTGCACTTGCATCCGGCGGGAGTACATATCCACGATCCGTGCTAATTTGCTCAATCCTACGACTTTTTGATTGGGGATGTAGGCGACGTGTGCTCTGCCCATAAACGGCAACATGTGGTGTTCGCACATGCTAAAAAAGTTAATGTCGCGAACCAATACCATCTCATTATGACCTTCATCAAAAATGGCTCCATTGATGATATCGTCCAGAGACTGATTGTAGCCACTAGTGAGGAATCGCATCGATTCAGCCACCCGTTTGGGAGTTTTGAGTAACCCTTCGCGATCTGGATCTTCGCCTACCCCCAAAATAATCTGGCGAACTGACGCCATCATGTCTTCGAGGCTGACTTCTTCAGGATCGTGAATTTTAACTGGCTCGCCATTGTGGGTATTGCGATCGGGTCTAGAATCGATTTTACCAACCCGCTCGTTGCCAGTGGAATTACTACCTTGGGGAGATGAAATAGTCATGTTTTGTCTGAATAGATGTAGAAATAAAAAGGATGAAACTGAGTTGGTAGATGACGGGTTGGCTAGAGTGCTCCACCACTAGGCAAGATCGTCAGTTCTTCAACCACCGCACCAGCAGGGGCGAGAACGGCGTACAAGATGCTTTCGGCAACCATTTCGGCAGTTAGCATGGCCGATCGATCGAAGTCGGCATGGACGGTATCTGTGTCCCAGATGGGAGTATTTACCGAGCCGGGACAGATCGCACTCACGCGAATGCCATGTCCGCGCTCTTCTTGCGCGATCGCTTGAGTTAGTGCCATCAAGCCAAATTTACTAACTGAGTACAAACCCCAGTCAGGAAATACCTGCTTGCTAGCGATCGAAGATATATTGACGATCGTGCCAGATCTCTGACGGCGCATGTGGGGCAAAATTCCTTGGATACACTGGAACACGCTAGTTAAGTTGAGATCGATAACTCGCTGCCAATCGTCTAGAGGAGTGTCTCCCATCGTTCCGGTGTAACCCATTCCGGCATTATTGACGAGGATGTCTAGATTGTCAGAGTCTGTGGCGATCTCGGCAATCTGTGTCGCTACGCGATCGAGTTGTGATAAATCTACTACGTAGGTCTTTGCGCTTGCGCCGACAGCGATGGCTGCTTGGGCTACTGCGGTTAATTTATCTTGAGAACGTCCTACCAATGCTAGATTTATCCCTGCTTTTGCAAAAGCTAGAGCGGTGGCTTTGCCAATGCCACTACTTGCGCCTGTAATTAATGCCGTTCGATTAGTTGTTGCGATCGGATTCATCTAGTCCAGGAAATTTGCCCAGAGTCGAGCAATATGTAAAGTTTTGTTACGGGATAATTATAACATCGAATTCACAATCCTAAGTATTAGCGATCCCGCAGCGATGATTTTTTCGATTGAGGGTGCTGAAATACCGAAATACGAAGGAATCGCCCGTCATTAATCTGACAATTATCCTTCAGTAAAGATGCCCATCTGCCGGAATTTGTCGTATCTAAGCGATCGAAGTTCGGCTGATGGTAATAATTGCAATTGCTGTAAATTCTTTAAAATCGCATCTTTGAGCACTTCCGCTGCCCGAATCGAATCAGCGTGCGCACCACCAAGCGGTTCTGGTAAAATTTGGTCGAGAATACCCAAATTTTTTAAGTCCTTGGCAGTAATTTTGAGAGCTTCAGCAGCTTGAGAATTAATTCTGAGAGCTTCGGCAGCCTGAGCGGATGCTGGCACAGATTTAACCGCATCTTTCCAGAGAATGGAGGCACAAGCTTCGGGACTAGCTACATAATAAACCGCGTGCTCGAACATCATCAATCGATCGCTCACGCCAATTCCCAAGGCTCCACCCGAACCACCTTCACCAATTACCGTACAAATAATTGGCACATCTAAGCGAAACATCTCGCGCAAATTATACGCGATCGCTTCGCCCTGGCCCAATTCTTCGGCCTCCAGCCCTGCCCAAGCCCCTGGAGTATCGATAAAACTAATAATTGGCATTCCAAACCGATTGGCATGTTCCATCAGCCGCATCGCCTTGCGATAGCCACCTGGAGCAGCCATCCCAAAATTTCGGGCGACATTATCCTTGGTATCGCGTCCCTTCTGATGCCCCAATAATACTACCGGAATCCCCGCTAATTTGCCCACCCCGCCAACTAACGCCGGATCGTCTTTACCGCGACGGTCTCCGTGTAACTCAATCCATTCATCACAAATTGCTTGGATATAGTCGAGCGTACTAGGGCGACGAGGATGTCGCGCTAGCTGTAAGCGTTGAGCGGGGGTGAGGCTACTAAAAATTTCATCGCGCAATTGCACGTATTTAGTCTCCAACTGTCGAATTTGACTAGAAATATCGACGCTGCTTTCTTCAGCAAGTTCGCGAATTCGCTCGATCCGTTCTTGCAATTCTGCTAACGGTTTTTCAAATTCTAATAAAAAGGGCTTCTTTTCGTTACCAGCCATTTAGGGGAGAGGGGATAAAGGGGTGGATGGGTAGATGGGTGGATGGGTGGATGGGTGGATGGGTGGATGGGTGGATGGGTGGATGAGTAGATGGGTGGATGATATATTTCCTTTTCCCTTTCGCGTTTCGCCTTTCCCCTTTTCCCTAAAACCTCAAGCCTAGAGCCTAAAGCCTAAAACCTAAAGCCTAAAACCTAATTCCCTATCCCCCAACAAAAGATAATAGCGGACGAAAGCCGTGTTTGAGTGAAGCTTGACCGATTTGTTCCATTTTCTCGATCGTAATTTGATTGCGACCCCAAGAAAAACTGGTGTGCAATTTTTCAAACTCTAGTAACATTGCCTCGGCAAAGCAGGCAAATAGTTGACGGGCGGGAGCATCCATATTGACGATATTCATGATTTTCCAGTCGATGTCGAGCGAATGCTCGACGATACCGCCATTCATGACATATACGCCTGGAGCTTGAATTTTGGTGCCCAAATTTTTGGGATAGCCGCCATCGATGAGCAAACAGGGCTGTTTCAAACTAGCTGCATCGATTTCGACACCTTTGGGCATACTTGCCACCCAGACGACGATATCCGCCTGCGGTAATGCTTCCTCCATGGTGACAATCTTGCCGCGTCCTAGCTCGGATTGGAGGTTCTGGAGACGTTCTTGATTGCGAGCGACTAAGAGTAAATCTGCGCTCTGAGTCTGTTTGTCCAGCCACCGACAGACAGCACTACCGATATCGCCCGTCGCACCGACGACAGCGACAGTAGCTTTGCTCAGGTCGATCCCAAGTTTGGCGGCTCCTTCTTCAACTTGCCGACAGATAATATAGGCTGTATGGGTATTGCCAGTAGTAAACCTGTCAAAATCTAGTTCGACGTTGCGAACTTGTTTATTTTGTTGCAGGTCGAATTCTTCAAAAATAATCGAAGAAAATCCACCTAAAGCGGTGATCTGAATGCCTTGTTTTTGGGCGTGTGCCATCGCATTGAGAATTTTCCGAATCGCGGCTTTGATGCGGCGAGTTGCCAACATTTCGGGCAAGAAACAAGATTCGATATAGTAGCCTTCAATTTTTTGCCCCGTAACACTCGTGACGGTAATATGGTCTACTGTCTGCGGTGGGGCACTGCACCAGAAGTCCAGCCCTTGGTCGGCATATTCTGGAAAGCCTAAGTCTTGAGCGACGGCTTGGGCATGTTCTAAGCTGGTGAGGTGACCGATAAGACCAAACATGAAGATTTTGCTAGTTGTGCCTGTTGAGCGGAGTTGGGGAGCTTTCAATTTACGTTGGTAGTCGATCGCAGGGAATCAAACTCCTGGTATTTACTAAGTCACAGCACTAGATTTAATCGCTCCTTTTACACAATAGTACAAAATTGGGATCTGGGATCGCTTATTAACTTAAGTTGGTAGTTATTGGCGATCGGATTTGGGGTGTAGGCGATCTGTGTCAAGGCAAGCTTTTGTACTACTAAGCGATCGCGGGACTTACAGATCGAGTCCGATTTGACGAGCGGAGGTTGGTGGCATCTATGGCATAGAGGACTTGGTGCCCTTGAAATTTGGAGAACTGCGACCGATCGATCGAGCTTAAGATTCACAAAATCTCTAGCAAATGATACTAATTCTCAATAGTTGTGATAATATCTTGAATAACTTATTGAAATTAATAGTCAATAAGCTAATGCGCCCAATTGGTGGCAATCGCGGCTAGCTCGGTCGATGTTTTCCCAATTGCTCGTTATTGGGCGGTTAATACTAGGCTGATAAGTTTCTCCAGGTATCTGTGGACAATGCGAATCGCTCGATCGGGATTCATCTCGATCGAAATCGGCGTAATGCTTAGTTCACTATTGAGAAGTCTTCCTTTTTAAGTTCGAGGCTAGTAGCCTTTAATCGGGGAGTGGAGATGAGAATGGCACACGATCGATGTCTATTGTCTATACTGGGTCGTTCGATCTCAATGGCTGTTCACAGATAAAGACTGAGAAATTTGGTAGAAATTACTTTTGCCCGATTTCTCAGCACGAACTCAAAAATTCTAGATAAATGAGAACAAAATTTAGAAGATATTATTGGTGGACATTTATGAATTGGTGCAATTTTACTTGGTGGTGGTGCATGGCATATTTTAGTTGCACCTATGAAATGGGCGATCGAGATTTTGTGGATAGAGGCTGATGCAATCAGAACTTACAGACGAATCTATGAAAATTTGAGTAGCTCAAATCAAAAAATAATTTGCGTAATTTATCCAAAATCCTATCCTATTAGTCCAATATTGGTGGTGAAGTTACCACCATTTTTTTAGATAATAAAGATCGATATGCCTAAAGTTCTCTGGGTTAGTGCTAGCCCTAGCCTCAAATATTTTCATCGTCATCTACTCGCTCGGCTGGCCAAAGTATCCGAAATTGAGTTTTGGGAATATTATCAAACCTTAGATGAAGGTAGTTCGATCGATAATGCTGTTGACTTGTTAGATGAATACTTAGCTAATACAGATCGTCCCGTACATTTAATCGGACATGGAATTGGCGGTGTCGTTGCTTTAAGTTATGCGCGTAAATATCCAACACGAGTTGCATCTCTAGTCTTACTCAGTGTTGCCGTACAACCGGGAATTAATTGGCATTCTTATTACTATGCTCGGCTGCAATCTGCTCGATGCGATCGAGATTTTCTGCTTCGGTCGATCGCGATCGATCTGTTTCCAGGTATTTGTCCGAGCCGTATTCGCGATCTTGCCGATCGATTGGATCGAGATTTAGTTGAGGCTCCATCCAGTCACTCTTTATTTCGACTAGATATTTTGACTGAAGGTGGAGTCAATATGCCTGTGATGATTGGTGGTGCTCATGATGATTTGGCAATTACTTCACCCGCACTCTATGGTTGGACTAGCTATTTTAAAGCTGAAGATAAAATTTGGCAGATTCCAGTAGGCGGACACTTTTTTCATCACTTCCATCCAGATTTAGTCGGTTATCAGATTCAACAATTTTGGCAAAAATTAGAACCAGAAATAATATTATGTCAACTCACGGGTGCGGAGTTTAACTAATGATTTTAATTTGCTTTTTATTGTCCTGGTGTATGGTAGTTGGTACCTGTTGGACTGTCGCTTATCACTGGAAAACTGGGTTTGTTTATGTCAAACGTCTACATCAAGTCCCTTGTCATAAGTGTAAGTATTTTACCAATAGTTGCTATCTCAAATGTACTGTCAATCCTCACCTCGCCTGCTCGGAAGAGGCGATCGATTGTCGAGACTATCAACCTCAAGGCTCTCCTGAGGTTATGGCGATTGGGAAGACTTGCTGAAAGGGGTAAAGGGGAAAGGGGTTTCTTTTAAGTGCGCTATTTCCCCAAAATATCAGGAGAGCCGTTAGATCGACTAGCGCGAACGATTGAAATCGTTCGCGCTAATTTTTATGGTTCCAATCGATCGCCGTTCGCGTTTAGTACATCCGCTCGCCTTAACAGGGTTACAAATAGAGGATAAGGTTTAGACTTAGATTTAAGCTTGACAATTTAGGCATCAGATCTGTGTCATGTGTTAGTCGATCGATCCCACTGTCCTTTTCCCAACTCCCCACACCCCATGCTGCGCCTGCGACAAGTCAATTGGACGCCTTATCTATTTCTCGCGCCTGCGCTACTATTGCTGGGTTTGACGGTGTTTTTACCCGCAGTGCAGGCTTTTTATTTGAGCTTTACTAATTACGATCCGATCGCGGAGACGGCAAGTTGGCAAGGATGGGCTAATTTCGATCGATTATTCAAAGATGCGGTCTTTTGGCAGACAATTAGAAATACCATCCTCTATCTGTGTGGTGTCGTGCCGATCTTGGTATTTGCGCCGCTACTACTGGCAATTGCCGTCAACCAAAAGCTGAAGGGAATGAGTTTTTTTCGGGCGGCTTATTATGTGCCTGTAATTATTTCGATGGTGGTAGCGGGAATTGCTTGGAAGTTTATTTATGCTGAAAATGGACTACTCAATCAATTACTGCAAGTTGTCGGGATTCCACCCGTACCGTGGTTGACTAGTCCGAGTTTGGCTTTATTTAGCGTCATGGTGGTGACGATTTGGAAAGGATTGGGATATTATATGACCATTTATTTGGCAGGATTACAATCGATTCCTGCCGATTTGTATGAGGCTGCGGCGATTGATGGTTCGGATAGTTACACCAAACATTGGGATATTACGATCCCGCTGATGCGTCCCTATATGTTGCTGGTTGCCGTGATTTCGGCGATCGCGGCGACCAAAATATTTGAAGAAGTTTATGTGATGACTCAGGGCGGGCCGCGTAATAGTTCTAAAACGGTGGTTTATTATTTGTATCAACAGGGTTTTGGTTCGAGCAATCCCGATCTGAGTTATGCTTGCACGATCGGTTTAATTTTGTTCTTAATTGTCTTCAGTTTATCGTTACTCAATCTCAAGCTTTCGCAAAATAATGTTAACTTACCCTGAGCGGAAATTCACTAGCAAACATCAATGTTTGTTATACAATTGTGGCGTCATCGATTATCAAACTGCTTGGATTTGGCAAAAGTCGCTTCAGAAAGAACGGATTGTCGATCGAAATATACCCGATGCTTTGGTAATTTTGGAGCATCCACCTGTATATACGCTGGGTACTGGATCTAGTTTAGAATTTGTCAAGTTCGATCGCGAGCAGCATGAGTACGAATTGTATCGCGTCGAGCGGGGTGGTGAGGTAACTTATCATTGTCCGGGACAAATTATTGCTTACCCGATTCTCAATCTGCGACATTATCAGCAAGATTTACACTGGTATCTCAGACAATTAGAGGAAGTTGTCTTGCGGGTGCTGGCTTTGCACGATCTGCATGGTTACCGGATCGATGGTTTAACTGGCGTGTGGCTGGCAGAACGCAAAATCGCAGCCATTGGGATCAAAGTCACGAGCTGGATTACCATGCATGGTTTCGCGCTGAATGTCTGTCCGGATTTGAGTGGCTTCGATCGAATCGTACCTTGCGGCATTGTCGATCGATCTGTTGGCAGTATAGCTGAGTTTATCCCGAATATCGATGTCGATCTCGTGCGCGGGCAGATCGTGCGCGTATTTAGCGAAGTGTTTGGGATGGAAATGCTCGACGGTCAAAAATTCTTGGTTTAACTCAATCTGTAAGGTTCTAGATTGAGACGGGGGAGGCTCTCTAACGATCTGAATAGATGCGAGCGTTGGGTGAGCCTCTTGGTATTTCGATATTGTGCGATCGATTAAAATTAATAGCCGTTGCTGTCGTTGGCGTAGCCTACCGTAGGCGATCGACAAATCTGGCACTAAGTCGATCGGGGGGCTAACTTGGTCGAGCAATTTTGGTAGCTCGATGGCGATATGACCTAAGATTCGATCTGGTTGACTAGCCGATCGAAACAGGTGTGTTGGTAGTAAGTTGAACTTTGAGCAGATTGGCGAGTTCTTGCAGTTGGGCGATTGCCTCTGCACCTTCCAATTTCATTAATTCGCGATCGTCGCGAAGTTCCGTCCAGGTAATCCCATAGTCAGATACCAAAAACCGGATCAGATGATTGGGAGCCAGACTGACCATAAAGTTGGCACTGTTCATCCGATCTCCACACGTATAGCAAGCAGCTTCGTAGCCGCGTCTTTCTAGCACCGTCGCTAGAGCTTGAAGGCTCATAACCAGGTCTTTGACGAATTCTTGATGTTGATTTGCTAGTCTAAGAAACATAGACCTCCTTGTATTAGCACCACTACCGATTATTATAACCTTTATTATTTTTTAATGTTTTTCTCATTGACAATCTTAATACTTTATCCACTTTACCCCTAATTAACTAATATCTCACCTACACCCAAAGTTTGACACGATGGTTGCAAATATACTGTGAGATCGGTTACATACTAGGCAAGGGCTTATATATAGCCGATCGAAAGTGGGGAAAATTAGCAAAGGTCGGGCGAGATGTGTAGTCAGATCGTCCGAGTAACATTAAGCCGAATCGAGGCTTAATTAATTTTTAAGCATCAATTCTTAATTTTGCAGCTCGATCGAGCGCACCGAGCAAACCGACTTGTGGATTGAGAATGACTCGAACGGGAATGTTCGTGAGTAAATTACTGACTCTACCTTTGTGATTGAATGCACCGAGGAAAGTTCCATCCCCAAACAACGGTAAGTTTTTGGTCGCAATCCCGCCCGCGATGTACAATCCGCCATAGGGGAGGATTTTGAGGGCGAGATTCCCGGCTTCGGCACCATAGGCAGAAATAAACATGGCCATGGTAGCTTCACAGAGCGGATCGGTTTTGGCGATCGCACAAGCCGAGATGAGAGCCGCTGGATCGGTTGCTGTTGCCGATTGGGACTCCCAAGCTTTAACTACACTAGCAACTTCGGGCGTTTCGGAAAGATTACTAGTATCGCGCAGAAATTGATAGATCGCCACTATACCCGATCCAGATATCACGCGTTCGTTGGAGATCCGATCGAGTTGTTTGTGCTGACACAAATATTGATATAGTTCAAACTCGCGGGTCGAGCGGGCGGCAAAGTCGGTGTGTCCGCCTTCGGCAGCAACTACTTGATAGTCATTCCCATTATAAACCAAAAAACACTGACCCAGCCCCGTCCCAGCACCAATTACAGCGATCGGAGCATTGACTCGCGGCTGTCCCGCCTGAATCGTGTGGACGTCTGCTGCTGACAAGCAGGAGATCCCATAGCCGATCGCAACAAAATCGTTAATTAGGCTAATTTGGGGAATATTTAGCTCTGATTGAAGTCGATCGGCGTCGATATGCCAGTCGAGATTGGGTAAATAGGAGGATCGATCGATTACGGCTCCCGCAATTCCAAAACAGGCAGAACTGACAGTGATTTCTCCAGCCAGGTGCGTTTGGGCGTCAGCGAGAAATTGCTCCACCAGCGGCACGAAGCTAGAATATGCTTGAGAGCGGTACGACTGCTGAAATGTCGCTAGTTTTTCCGAGCCAGAATGGGCGATCGCATCGGCTGATGCTGGAATTACTAGGCTCAGAAGCGTTTTTGTGCCACCGAGATCGCCTGCTAATAGGTATGCCATGTATTTTGAACCGTAGCTGGACAGCGATACAATAATAGAAAGGTTAACTCAAGTACAATATCTAGATCTAGGTCGATTGGGGAGTAGCTCCCGCACGAGCATCGAGACATTGAAGGTGGCCGTTTAATCTGTGAATATATTAGTATAGGTTGCCACGGTATCGCCAGCAGTCTCAACTGCTTGCAGCAAAATCTTTACGAGATCGCTACTCGATTAGCAATCGGCTGTGTTGATGACCGATCCTGACGCTCCCGCTGGGACTATACTTGCACGCGGGTATGACTGTTGTGCTTGTGCCAAAAACACAATCTAGCCTAACACCTAACACCTAAAGCCTAAAGCCTAAAGCCTAAAGCCTAGACCTACCGCACCAATCCCATCAGACCGCTCCCTTATAATCTAAAATGCAGCCTACAGACCCTACAAAATTTAACGAACGAGCCTGGGATGCGATCGTCAAGTCGCAAGACGTAGCCAGGAGATCGTTCAATCAAAACTTAGAAGTCGAGCATGTCGCGATCGCGCTGTTGGAGCAAAAGGATGTAGCTTCCAAAATTTTGGCTCGTGTCGGGGTAGATGTTGAGGAATTGGCACGACAATTACAAGAATTTGCCAGCCGTCAGCCGCGCATCGATCGAGTTGCCGACTTGTATTTGGGACGGGGATTGGATCTATTACTCGATCGAGCTGAAGCCACCAGAGCCAGTTCGCAAGAGCCGACGATCGGTACCGAACATTTGATTATCGCGTTAAGTGAAGACGATCGGGTCGGTAGACGTCTGCTCAAAGCTTATAATTTCGATCGCGCGCAATTGGAAGCCGCCATTAAGCAGGTGCGGAGTACGCCAGCCAAACCACCAGCTCAAGCTGCCGAAACCAGTGGAGACGCTCTACCTAAATACGGTAAAGATCTTACCGAAGCCGCCAGAGCGGGGAAAATGGATCCGGTAATCGGGCGCGATGAAGAAATCCGCCGCGTCGTTCAGGTATTATCGCGCCGCCAGAAAAATAATCCCGTCCTGATCGGCGAGCCAGGTGTCGGTAAAACTGCCATCGCCGAAGGTTTGGCACAACGGATCGTTAATGGCGACGTCCCCGAATCGCTTAAAGATCGGACGTTAATTTCTTTAGACATGGGCAGCTTGATCGCTGGAGCCAAGCTCCGAGGCGAATTTGAAGAACGCTTGCGATCGGTACTTAAAGAAGTCACCGAATCTGCCGGACAAATCGTCCTCTTTATCGACGAACTCCACACCGTCGTCGGTGCGGGCGGAAATCAAGGCGCGATGGATGCCAGCAACCTGCTCAAACCGATGCTCGCGCGGGGCGAATTGCGCTGTATCGGTGCGACAACCACCGATGAGTATCGCAAGTATATCGAGAAAGATCCCGCCCTAGAACGGCGATTTCAACCCGTACAGGTGAACGAACCTACCGTTGAAGATACGATCTCGATCCTGCGGGGACTCAAAGAGCGGTATGAGGTTCACCACGGCGTCAAAATTAGCGATTCCGCGCTAGTTGCCGCCGCTACCCTTTCTAGCCGTTATATCGCCGACAGGTTTTTGCCCGATAAAGCGATCGATCTCGTCGATGAAGCCGCTGCTAAACTCAAAATGGAGATCACCTCCAAACCCGCCGAACTTGAATCGATCGATCGACGGG
>NZ_PVWO01000607.1 GCF_003003845.1 Chamaesiphon polymorphus CCALA 037
AATTTAACCTCTAACTTCAACTGGTAACTTTACGGCAAACTCCGTCCAGCCTTCGGTACTGGCGAGCTGAATTTCACCATGTAATTGAGCGACTAACTTTTGAACTAAAGATAGTCCCAATCCGCTACCACCTTGGAGCGATCGATCGCTGCCCGGTACCCGATAAAATTGTTCAAATATGTGTGGTAAGTGTTGTGCGGGTATTTCTGCCTGGTTTTTAAAAACGATCGCCATCCAGTCTGCCTGTGGATTGGCTTCGATCTCGACTAAGATCTGACCGTCTGAATCGGTGTATTTACAAGCATTATTTAATAACTCGATCGCAATTTTGGTCAGACAAGCTCGATTTGTCATAATAGTTGGCAGCCATTGAGCCGGAGCGACAGTCAATTTTTGCCGATATTTATGAGCGCGATGAACGAAAGGTTCGATCGTCGTTGGCAACCAAGTTGCAATATCTACTGATTCGAGTTCGACTTTATCGCTCGATAGTTCTAATCTTTGTAGTTCTAGAGTCTTGTCAATTAAGTCAACTTCTCGATCGCATTCTTGCTCTAAAATTGCTAGATATTTTTCGGCGCGATGTCCGACCAATAGTTCGGAAAATATCGGATCTGTTTTGAGACTAGTTTTGAGCATCCGCATGGCCATTTTAATATTCATTAACGGCGCGCGTAAATCGTGAGCGATATTATTGATAAAATCATCTTTCTGCTGACACCGTAATTCTAGTGTAGAGATCTTTTCGATTAACTCAGCTAGATCGGCTAATGGGGACGAAGTAACTGCGATCGAGCTAGCTGTCGTACTAACTTCCACTAACATATTTATCGCTGTTAATAGCTGTTGTCCCAATGCTTGTACCCAAGATAAATCTTGAGCAGTCCAAATACTATTGAGATTGCCTAATAAACAAATTCTGCCCCATAATTCGCTGGGTGGTGGCAATTGTTGAGCGTAAGAATCTTCGGTACATCTAGTTTGTGCGAGTAAGGGAATAAATACATATCGATCGCAAATATTGATATTCATCACCGTAGTCATTGCCGTATATTCAACAATCTCTCGATCGTGCAATCGTCGATCGATTTCTGCGGCTTTTTCTGGTTCCAATCTCAAAGTTAGTTGACCGAGATCCGGTAACTGGGCGATCGTCAACCATTGATGTAGCTGGGGTTGATATTGTTGGATCGATACCCCATTTAAAACTAAAATTTCCTGAATTTGGGCAGCCGTCAGTTGACAGAGATAAGTTGAGTCGGTATGACTGAGCATGAATGGTTATCGGGGTTCCGTTGTCAAGTAGAGATCGGCACAGGCAATCCGGCGATCCTGGTAATTAATAAAATTTGTTACAATATTAGGATAAAGTATGCGAGAGAGTATATGAGTGAGCAAAGTCCAGCAGAAACAGCATTACTGACACAACAGTTGGAGAGTCCAGATCTCCGAGACCGGATGGTGGCTTTGGCATCTTTGCGACACGTTCCTGCTGATGTGGCATTACCGTTAATTAAAAAAGTGCTCAACGATGAAAGCTTGCAACTGCGATCGATGGCAGTGTTTGCTTTAGGCATCAAAGTCACACCAGAATCTTACCCGATTTTGATCGACATCCTAGCTAACGATCCAGATTATGGCATTCGTGCCGATGCCGCAGGTGCTCTAGGATACTTAGAAGATATCCGTGCCTTTGAAGCACTCGTCCGGGCGTTTTATGAGGATACTGATTGGTTAGTGCGTTTTAGTGCGGCTGTATCCTTAGGCAATCTCAAAGATCCGCGTGCTTTCGACTTGCTGATGCGCGCCTTGGATTCACCAGAAATATTACTCCAACAAGCTGCAATTGCTGCATTAGGCGAGATTAAAGCTGTCTCGGCAGTCGATCGGTTAGTATTGTTTATCGAATCCGAAAACTGGATGGTACGCCAACGATTGGCAGAAGCATTAGGACAATTACCTACCCCCAAGAGCATTTCCGCACTCAAATATCTCACTAAAGATAGCCATCCCCACGTATCGGCAGCAGCAATTATCTGTTTGCAACGCTTAGAAGATAAAGAGGATCCCAAGTAGAGGGGTTATACTAAGTTACTGGTAAAGATCGATTTCTTAAAATCGATCTTTACTTTTTTAGAGCGGTGGTAAATTGAGCTTTGATTTGGCCGTTGGTACAACTAACTATCCATCCACCCTGTTGCTGAAGCTCCTCTTAGCATAACGTCTGGAGTCACCAGAAGCATCCACCCATCCACCCATCCACCCATACTATCCCCTATCCCCTCATCATGGATGTCCGCGAATTTTTTGAGTTGAGTGCTGGCAAATGGTTCTCGCAAAAAACCAGTCAACATTTAACTTTGAAACAGTCAGAACATGGCAAATCCGATCTGATTATTGAAATTTTACCCACCGATAATCCGCAAGCAGTCCAATTGTGTCAGCAAGTAGGTATCGATCCTAGCTCGATTTGGGGTGGGATTAAATATACCTGGAAAGGCACGATTAGTTGGGATCCACAACCTCAAACTGCTGCTAATCAAAACGGTGAATCGATCGCGATCGCAGTTGCCGATGCACCAGAAGCTAAAACTGGTAAACTTTTTTACGCACCTAAATTATCATCTCCTGGTATGGCTGCGTCAACGCCTCGATCGGTAAAATACACCCTCGGCGACGACGACGCGCTTACTCTAGTCACCGAGCAGGAAGATGTCTCCAAAGAAGAACGAGTTTGGTTTGAAAGTAACAATGTCCGACTGCGGACGACGATCGTCACACAACCCAGTGGCGACTCGATGGCGTCCTTCTATTCAGAGATTCGGATGGGAGGAGGAGGTTAGTTGATAGTTGATAGTTGGTAGTTGGTAGTTGATAGTTGATAGTTGATAGTTGATAGTTGATAGTTGATAGTTGATAGTTGGTAGAGCAAGCTTTCTAAACCACTACCCACCCATCCACCCATCCACTCATCCACTCCGAACTCCGAACTCCGAACTCCGAACTCCGAACTCCCAACTCCCAACTCCCAACTCCCAACTCCCC
>NZ_PVWO01000608.1 GCF_003003845.1 Chamaesiphon polymorphus CCALA 037
CCTTTATAAGGGGAGGGAGCTAGATCCTCGGTTTGGTGTTGGGTTTGAGGCTATTTCAACATTTACACATCGCACTGACGATCTAAAGCCCCCCTTTATAAGGGGGGTTGGGGGGGTAACACCATCTCAACCAGATCCAGTGCGCCTGGAAATATTCAATAATCTGCTTAAATCGATCGCGGAAGAGATGGGAATAACGCTTCAAAATACCAGCTACTCCGTCAATATCAAAGAACGCCTAGATTTTAGTTGTGCCATATTCGATCGATCTGGAGAATTAGTCGCCAACGCACCCCATATTCCCGTGCATCTGGGTTCGATGAGCGAAAGTGTCACCAGCCTGATCCAAGCGCGGGGTGCAACCCTGCAACCAGGTGATGTCTATATCTCCAATAATCCCTACAACGGCGGTACTCATCTGCCCGATATCACCGCAATTACGCCGATTTTTCTGCCCAACGAGCCGACTCCGGTATTTTACGTGGCATCGCGCGGACATCATGCCGATATCGGTGGCATCACTCCTGGCTCTATGCCCCCACACAGTACCTCGATCGAGCAGGAGGGCATTTTAATCGATAATTTCCAACTCGTCGCTGGCGGTCGATTTCGGCTGACTGAGGTGTTGTTGCTCTTGGCTGAGAGCCACTATCCCGCGCGCAATCCCCAGCAAAATATCGCCGATCTGCAAGCCCAAATTGCGGCAAACGAGCGGGGTGTCCGAGTTCTGTTGGCAACGATCGATAAATACGGCTTAGAGACTGTCGAAGCCTACATGCAACACGTCCGGGACAATGCCGAAGAATCCGTGCGACGGGCGATTTCTGTCCTCAATCCGGGGACTTTTACCTATCCGATGGACGACGGTTGCCAGATTCAGGTGCAGATTGCGATCGATCGAGTCACTCGATCGGCAACGATTGATTTTACAGGCACATCGCCCCAACAACCCACCAACCTCAACGCCCCGTTAGCGATCTGCAAAGCGGTGGTGTTGTATGTGTTCCGTACCCTCGTTGACGACGATATTCCGCTCAATGCTGGTTGCCTCAAACCGTTGCACATCATCGTCCCCACCGGATCGATGCTCGCGCCGCAGTATCCGGCTGCGGTAGTCGCTGGCAATGTCGAAACCTCTCAAGCGATCGCGAATGCTCTCTATGGCGCGCTGGGAGTCATGGCAGCGGCTCAAGGTACGATGAATAATTTTACCTTTGGTACCGATCGCTACCAATACTACGAAACGATCTGCGGCGGTTCTGGTGCTGGGGCAACTTTCCCCGGTACCGATGCGGTGCAAACCCACATGACGAATTCGCGGCTGACAGATCCAGAAGTCCTAGAATTGCGATTCCCCGTGCTCTTGGAGAGTTTCCGCATTCGCGCGGGTAGCGGCGGACGTGGTAAATATTCTGGCGGAAACGGCGTCATTCGGCGCATCCGTTGCCAGGAGGCAATGACGATGGGAATTTTATCGGGACATCGGCTAGTTCCACCGTTTGGTTTGGCAGGTGGGGAGTCGGGAGCTGTGGGGCGAAATTCGATCGAGCGCAAAGATGGCTCTGTGGAGTTATTAGGAAGCAAAGCAGAAGTGCAGATGAATGAAGGGGATGTTTTCTCGATCGAGACTCCTGGCGGTGGTGGCTTTGGGACGCCATGAGTTGTCATCTTGACAAAATCTTAAAAATTAAATTTTCATTATTTTAGTAATCCATATTACATTAAAGTTCTGGGTGAATGATAATGTATAGTCCATATCGAACGAGAGGATAGTCTCCACTCGATCGATATGTATTTAATCTGTGTCTATCCCCCGCGAACTCAGTCAAGTGAAGGTCGCAGGGCGCGATTCTCTTACGAGAGGCTATGCCAACGAGATTATCTGAGATCGATTAGTAAACAACATAGATAATTTTAGCAAATTAAATTGAAGCTTTGTATGAAGAAAAGCATGGCAAAAAATGCCTTAAAGTATCAGATCTATGGAATTATTTTTCTGTCATTACTAAGTATGTATCCATTATCCAAAAGCATACTCGATCTAAGTATTTTATTGAAGACAGATCGGATGATAGGAACGGAGGATTGGTTGAATTCAACAATTCTTAAAAAAGAACAGCTAGCTGTAAAGATTCAGCCCAATCGGCAGAGAATCTTAATCGTATCAGGCAGTAATGGCTTATTTGGAATTTCAGCAGAAAAAATTTCTCAAGCAACTGGTATCGAAACAATTAATCTATCTTCCCATGCTGGACTAGGTGGCGAATATATTCTAAATCGAGCCGCAAAGATAATTAGGAAAGGAGATCTTATTTTACTACCAATCGAGTACTCACTCTACTATTCTTCAGGAATATCGGATGATTTTGAAGATCGAGCGAGTACGCTTAATTCATTTATGATTTCTTACGATCGAGAATCGCTCCAGCAAATTTCATCACTAGCACTTTTACGCTTCTTGCTACGTAATGCTTTTCAAGATATCAGAACACCAGAATATCAAAGTTATTTTCGCGGTCGTTTGTCAAGACAGGATATTTCAGCAAGACTTCAACAACAAAAAGATCGCAAAGATGATAACTGCTATAGCGGGCTAACAATTAATAATTTTGGCGATGAAACTTGCAATGTGGGTAGAGATAACATCCAAATTAATCCCAAAGTTCTAGAACCAGTATTATCTTCAGCTACTAATACCGAGCAAATCGACCCAAAAGGGTATATTAGCAAATTTGTCACAGCCACCAATAGGATCGGAGCCAAAATTATTCCTCTTTATCCAGTATCGACTCACTCAAAACACTCTGAAGCTATAGCTTTTAAGAAATGTACCCAGGAAATAAAAAACTTCTGGAAAGAGCGGAAGATCGAGTTTCGCGATACGCTGCAAGATGCTTTATTAGCTCCAGAGCTGATGTATAACACTCCTTATCATCCAAAAGATACTGGTAGACACCAACGAACGCAGAAAATTATTAAGCTCGTCGAGCGCAATCTGAACAACATCTAAATCTAACAGTTTAATCTTATTTAAAATATATCAA
>NZ_PVWO01000124.1 GCF_003003845.1 Chamaesiphon polymorphus CCALA 037
TGGGGGGCGGCTTTGAGGATAGCACTATGTCGATCGAGTCCTTCTTCTTCGCGGATTTGGTTGGCTGTTTCAACCATAATGATGGCGTTGTTGACGACGATTCCGACAAGTAGCACGGCACCGACGACAACGGTAATCCCGATCGCGGTTTGGGTAATATAAGTAGGTGCAATTATTTATAAAATAGATTACGCCTGAAACCTAGATGGTGGGCATTGCCCAACCTAAGCGGTATCTTATATTTAATTACGCCCATCTACTTATAAGCCAAACAGACCGCCGACTAGTGCCAGGGGGATGGAGTTCGTTCTTAACCACCTTGGCAAATCCAGGCACCCCAGTAGTAGGGATGTTTTAGAGGTAGATCGCTTTTTGGAGCATTTTCAAAATAGCTGAGTTCGGCTAAAATACTTTGCCCTATTGCTAATTTTGCTAATTCGTCGATCGTGATATCTCGAATATATGTTTGCGACTGTTGTAATGCGATCGATATTTTTAGATCGGGACGATAGAGTTCAAAAAACTTATCCATCAATAGCATTGTAACTTGGGCTGGAACATCCCACAAACTCATAATCAGAGTTTTGGCTCCCGCTAGTGCAAAGGCACGACGTAAGCCCATTACTCCATCTGTGACATTAATTTCACCCAGTCCCGTACTGCACGCAATTAAAACAATCAATTGACTATTCCATAAATCCATTTGAGCGATATCTTCAGCAAGCAGAATCCCTTTGCCAAGATGAGATGGTAGGCTTTTACCTTTTAGCCAAAGATTGGCACCAGCCAGAGCTAAACCACTACGGAGCATCGGATTGTCTAGATTTGCGATTTGTAATAATTGTTTGTCTGGTTGAATAGTTGAGACTTCGGTATAATTTGATTTTGGTATGGCAAAGCCGTGAGTGATGATTACTAATTCTTTTGGAGATGCTAAACTTTTAATTAGCGGTTCGATCGCTTGTGCGCTCTGATAAGTTGTTGGATTATTTAACTTGCCGACAATTTTTTTACCTAAAATTGCCATTTCAAGATTGCGATTGAAATGGTTTAATTTTACCGATAGTTTATCTGGTACACTATCGATCGAATCTGTTTGAAAATCGCCAAAATCATAATCTGGATCGGTAATAATTACTGATGAGGTATGAGGGCGATCGATTTTAATATTTTGCCGAAGTAGATCGCGAGCAGAATTAAGATAACTAATCTGGTAACCATCGATTAATAATTCATTACTATCTGGTAAAGGTAGGATTTCAAAAGGAATGAGATGCAGCGAGCCTGCGGGTACAAAAATTAGGTGTTTAGATGATGGTGGTAAAATATTAATAATTGGTGCCAGCAGTCGATCGAGTAATCTAGAATTATCAATCTTGTTCGGTTTATTTGTCTGGCTACCGATGCCTAAATTATTAAACTCATTACTACGATCTATAATCGAATTTCGCAAAGCTTGAATCTTGCGATCGATTGTTTCCACTTCACCTAGATCGACTAATTTTATCTCTACTGGGTTAAGATTGGTAAAAACAAAAGCAATATAGTTAGTTTCGATGTATTGATTTGTTTTTAGATTGTATCGATCGAATTGAAAAAACTCAATCAAAGTCGAGCCTGGTGATAAATTGCTGGCAATTGTAAAACAGTCAATATCTCGATCGATTAATCGAACTTCTGGCACTTCGCTAGAAAGTTCCTTTTCCAATAGCTGCCGCTTTCGATCTAAGTCGTCAACTGTTTTTTTTGTGGTTTCATTTACTGCTGTATTGGCGACTAGATCGGTAATACGATTGCAGGTATATTGCAATTGGAGAAATTTAGATTTTAGGTGAGAATAGCGATCTGTATATAGCAGGTTTTGCAAAGTAGCTGTCGCTGCTGTTGCTAGAGCCTTCCATCTAATCGTAGCCGTAGCCGCAGCCTGAATTGCGATCGAATCTTGCGGTAGATAGGTGAGAATATAAGATAATAGTACATCTAAGCTCGATCGTTTTAATTGAGCTTGTTTTAATCGACTAGAGTCATCACTATAAAAAAACAAATCTTTTAAATGATTTGTGATAATCTCTACAGACTCTATCAATAATGGTAATGCGGATAATATTCGATCGGTTTCGATATATATTGCTGCCAAATTCTCCAAGATCGAACTTAGTTCTGGATTGTTATTGTGTAGATTTTCTCGCGCATACTTCAATGATTGTTCATATAATTTTTCTGCTTCTATATACCTTTCTTGTTGCTTGTATAGTAAAGCTAAATTATTTAATATTAAATGATGTCCACTAGATTTCCACGATTGCTGGCTTTCAATATTTAAGATCCGCAGAAATAACTCTTCTGCCAAGTCATATTTATGTTGTTGGAAATACAAACTTGCCAGGTTGTGCATACTCATCAGTGTGTCGGGATGATTTTCGCTCAATACTTCCATGCGGATAGACATCGCTCGTAAATAGAGTGATTCGGCATCTGGATATTTTTGTTGGGCTAGATATACCTGTGCTAAATTATTTAGACTCATGGCTGTTGTTGGATGATTTGAGCCTAATAATTTTTGATAAGTATCCAATCCCCCTAGATATAATTTTTCTGCATCTGAATATTTCTGTTGAGCTTCGTATACCCTAGCTAAATTGTTTAGACTCATGGCTGTATCTGGATGTTCAACACCCAGTTTTTCTTCTCTAATTTTCAGCGCACGATCGTGCAATAATTCCGCTTCTCCATATTTACCTTGTATCCGATATAATATAGCTAAATTATTCAGGCTCATTGCCGTCGCGGGATGATTTACTCCAAATACTTCTTCTCTAATTTTCAAAGAGCGGAGATGAAGTGATTCAGCTTCTGGATATCTACCAATCGCACAATACAATCCGGCTAGATTATTAAGACTAAATGCAGTATTTCGACAATCGTGCCCTAATTGTTCTTCATTAATTTTTAGAGCCTGTAGATATAAGGGTTCGGCTTCATCGTATCTGCCTTGCTGTTCGTACAATGAAGCTGTACCATTTAATATGGTAGCAATAATAGGATCGGTTGCTGTTTCCCCTAATTTATTTTTGAGGATAGTCAATGCACGTAGATAGAAAGTTTCAGATTCTTCATATCTTCCTTGGTTCGAGTATAGCTGTCCTAAATTATTCAGCATCATGACTAGATCGGGATGATTAGTTCCCTGTTGCTGTTCTCTAGTGTGGAGAGCGCGTAAGTATAATTTTTCAGCTTCAATATATTTTCCTTGCTGCTTGTATAGTAGAGCTAAATTATTTATCGTGTTAATAGTAGTATGATGATTTGCGCCCAATTGTCGCTCGGTAATCTCTAGGCTGGCAAGATAAAAAGATTCTGAATCTGCATATCTACCTTGCAATTCATATAATCCGGCTAAGTTATTTTGTGCAAGTGCTGTATCGAGATGATTATCTCCCAATTGATATCTATAAATAGCGAGAGCGCGAAGTTGTACTCGTTCGGCTCGCTCGTAGTTACTTAGATCGACGTATAACTGTCCCAAGTTATTTAAAGTTAAAGCAGTGTTGAGATGGTTAAAACCTAGTTGTTGTTCGCTAATTTCTAAAGCATCTAATAGTAATACTTCAGCTTCTGAATGTTTGCCAAGAGAAATCAATAAATTGGCTTGACTAATTAACCCAGTCCATTTTAATTTTATCCACCAATCGAGCATAATTAAGGTCTTATTACTGTATAAGTATTGCGCCAAACCTTACCGTCTAGAGTTATGTGTACTAAAACATCTGTTAACTGTTCGCGATCGATCTGTAACGATTCTCCTCTCGCTGTCGGAAACCAATCAAACTGTGGTAACTTCGGAGCTGTCAACATTAATAGCTGTACCCGATCGGGTTCATCGATCGTGATAAAATTATCAAATATTATTAACGATCGATCTGACAAAGTATTTTCCGAACTGAGATGGGAAGGACATAAACAATAAACATTACCTGTCTGACTCCGCTCTAAGAGCATAATTTTTCCACTAACGACTGGATTTACTTTAATATTAATCGAGTTGCCTACCTCAATTGTGCTAGAAAATTCCGAAGGATAATTGATTTCTTCTACCGTAGATGCAATTCCCAGAGATTGCAAAGATCTGGGTGTAACTATTCCAAATACATCCGATCGATCTTCTCCGATCTGCCATAGCTGTTGCCATATTTCATCGAGACTAGCGGGGATATTTTGTTTGGCCCAGTCTGCATATCGATCTTCTAACCATTGCCACAAAGTAGCAGCTTTATTTCTTTGTTTATTTTGCAACTCAAGACAGAACTCTTCAAAAGTAAAATATAATCTTTTTCGATAATCATCAAAATTATTACTATTAAGTGTGGGATTGGCAGCCAGAAAATTCTTCTCTATTTCCTCAACGCTCATTTGTTTACGATCGAGATCGAAATGAAATAAAAAAAGTTTGCGAGGAGCTGGCGGTAATTTACATTCAGTTGCCAGACTTTCCAAAAAATTCAACCATCGATCCATGAATTATTCCTCTCGATCGAACAAATTTTAGCTAAGAGTAGATAAATCTCTCCTCCACCTCTCCTCCAGAGCGTTCCATTTCTAAATTAAAAAGTTTAATCTAGACGTTAATTCGATAAATCGCTTAGATACCGCTAAGTGATGCCAATCGAAGGAGTAAGCATAGCGAGCTAAAGCCTATGTTGACAACACTAAATCCCGAATTAAAGCAGTTTATTAACAGACTGAATCGGGTTGATTTCGGGACGTTAGCACATCAGCTAACCGATCCGAACAATGGAGAAGGCTGGACGCTAGAATGCGCTACTAACGCGATCGAGCAGTATCGAAAGTTTCTCGTGTTGATCTACCTTTACCCAGATCGGACTATCGTTCCTTCTCGAACTGTAGATCTAGTCTGGCACCAGGCAATCTTGGACACCCAAAAGTATGAAAAAGATTGTCTGGAAATCTTTGGCAGGTTCATTCATCACTATCCGCATGGATTAGTCGATCCCGAACATGGCGAAGATACAGAGGTAGCGTTTGCCGAAACTTGCCAGCTATTAGTAAAACATTTCACATCAATATCTTTGGAGGAATAGATCGTGGCTAACGTATTAATTCACAATAACTCTAACATGAATGCCTCTTTTACCCAACAAGCGAGCTTTTGCTTCTGCATCCCCGCAGGCGATACTCGCCAACGTCCCAGTGTAAGTCTACAACTTACCGATCTAACTAAAAGTTTCCGCATTTAGTTCGTAATTTTTTGACGATCTTGGCATAAACACTCCACCCCCGCATCTGTGGGGGTATTATTTTCTAGCGGGGATACAAAGATGACTCAAACTAAAGGTTCCTATCAATTCGATCGATTTCAGGGAGATATCCAGACTCAAGAGCTACAACGTTTGGACTATCAATCCCAGATTTTACAAGGCTTAGAGCAGAAGATTTGGCGAGAGGCAGGATTAACCCCCACGATGCGGGTTCTCGATCTCGGCTGTGGTACAGGAATAATTAGTCAAGCGATCGCCCAATCCCTGACAACTGGCTCAATCGTGGGTGTCGATCGCAGCCCTACAATGGTTCGAGCGGCTCAGAACCACACACGAGAACAGAAAATGACAAATCTGACATTTCAGGTGGGTAGTAGCGAGAAGCTCGATTTACCATCCTCTAGCTGTGATTTTGTCTACGCTCGGCTGCTGTTTCAACATCTGAGCGAGCCACAAGCGACATTGCGAGAGATCCAGCGGGTGCTGAAGCCAGGGGGCATTATTTGCATTGTCGATGTCGATAACGATTGGACGATGTTTCATCCACCAGTACCCTCAATTAACACCTTTCAACAATATATTACCCAAATCCAACAACAGCAGGGTGGCGATCCGCAAGTTGGGCGAAAGTTGGGGGGGTATTTAACTACGGCTGGATTCGCCCAAATTAGGACTTCGATCGAGATAATTACTAGCGATTACGGGCAAGAAGGGAAAGGGATGGGGCTAAGAGCTTTTCTAGATTTATTCTCTTTTGGGGCGGCTTTCGAGCATGGTAATTCAGATGCGTTTACCCTGGGAATGCAAGCGAAAGCGGATGCCTCTAAACTACTAGAATTACCTTATGCTTGGGCGGGCTTCGGTTTATTTATTGTCAAGGGGGTGAACTTGGCAGTAGTAGGTATATAGAATTAATGAATTTCTATAAAATCTCTGGCACTAATGATGAGATCTCGATACTCAGCTTGAGATTTTAGAGTTAGAAGGTCTTTATCTCCTGTTATCAAAAATTTGGCATTAGAATCGATCGCTAGTTCTAAAAATTTATTATCATCTGGATCTCGACAACTGGTAATTTGAGATATTGGCTGGATAAATTTACTTTGATTTTTAATAAGGTTGAGAAATTCTTCTCTTCTTTCGTTAGAGATGTACTTGTCAAACTTGTTTTTGTAAATACGATCGGCTATTTCTTGATAAGTTTCGTCACTTTGGACGATCGTAAATTTTTGTACTGCTTGGGCAAATGCTTGATATGCAGTTCCATTCGGGCTAAGAGCGGCACTAATGAAGATATTGGTATCGATAACAATAAATTCAGGACTCATCAGCTAATAATCCGGCTAAGATTTCTTCGGTAAGTCCTTTGTCCTGAGCTTCTTTACCAATTCGATCGAATGTCATCAAGAAATCATTTTTAGGATATGGAGCGGATTGTTGTCGATCTGCTTCCTTTTCTAGTTCTTGACGAATTTGTTCTTTTTCTCCAGAGGATAGCTGTCGAACCAGATTTAGGATTTGCTCAAAGTCTAATGGGAGTTGGTAGGTTTTGATAGTCATGATGGTTTCTGGTTTGAGGGGCGAGAAACTTGGCGTACATTTATTGATGATAACAAACCGATCGAACACCCGCTCGATCGAATTCCACAGGCGATCGAGCGGGTTGGGTTTAAGCTAAGTAGGTGGACATAATTAAAGTAACAATAACGAAATCGCCCTCACCCCGCCCTCGCCTCCGGCTCCGGCTCCCCTCTCCCAAGCTTGGGAGAGGGGTTGGGGGTGAGGGCAAAAGGCTGGCATTTTATATTTAATTTCGCTTAGCTAATTAGCAAAAGGATTCTAAAAATTCCGCCATCGCCTTGAATTCTACTGTCATGCCCAGTCGCTTAAATCTAGATTTTGCTTGCTTGGCAAATCTTTTTGCGGCGGCGGTATTTCCGATCGATCGATTGACTTCGGCAAGGTGTTTTCGACAAAGAGTAGCCGCTCTGACATCATGGTATTTATCCATCTGTTTGAGGACTTTGCTCAGGTGTCGTTCTGCCTCGATAAATTGACCTTGTTCGTGTAAGATAATGGCAATCCAACCGCTGGTATAGTGAATGAATCGTTGCCAACCAGCGTTTTGAGCAAATTGGTGAGCCTGGAGATAGAGATCGTAGGCTGAGTCAAGCTCCCCTGCGATCGATTGAATTTCAGCTTGATTGTAATAAACCTGAAAATAGTGACGGTGATAACACGATCGATCTGCTGGTAGAGTCTCTAAAATTTCCAAACCACGATCGATCCAGGCTGTTGCTAATTCTAAATTAGCAGTTTGGGTATCCGGTTGCGACAGTTTGCGGATATAGAGC
Source organism: Chamaesiphon polymorphus CCALA 037 (assembly GCF_003003845.1). GTDB lineage: Bacteria > Cyanobacteriota > Cyanobacteriia > Cyanobacteriales > Chamaesiphonaceae > Chamaesiphon > Chamaesiphon polymorphus. The sequence goes on from NZ_PVWO01000124.1 coordinate 7,631, forward strand.
GCAGCAATATACAGCGCGAGTTCAAACTGTCGATCGATCTCCAGATTCTGACGGATTTCCCATGTTGCCAAGGCTAACTCCATCGCTTTACCTTTACTGTCGGATCGATCGATAAAAGCTAAAGTAAAGCTCTGCTGATACTTGAGTTCGGCAATTGTGGCGGAATCTTGCCGCAGTTGCGCCTGCTTTTGCAGCCATCCCAACCAGCGTTGACGTTCCACCCAATAACCGCTCAGGAGGGTGACACCTTTGAGACAGTGCCAAAATTGTAGAACTTCCGAATATTGCGCTCGCTCGATACACCAATCCACCGCCATCCGCAGATTTTTCCATTCGGCAATGAGGGGGCTATAATCTTGCCAATCTTGCCAATCGAGCGCGCCATAGGGAGCGGCGAGATCTCGATACCAATTTTGCCATCGGGTGCGGAGCTTGGCGGCTAGCTCCGGTTGTCGATCGAGTTCTAACTGGGCATATTCTTGGGTGAGAGAATGGAGATAATATCGCTCTGAGCCGATCGGGTATGCTAGAGATCTCTGATATAGCTGTTGCAGATCTTGGCTAATTGCCGATGCCTCGTTAATGTATGCCAGGGCGGGGGTGGAAGCTCCATCGGGAAATAAGGATAAGCTCAGAAGCAGTTGGTAGGCGATCGAATTGGGAATAGCTTTGAGTTGCGCGACAGATTGGGCAAAGCAATACTGAGCAAAATTACCAGTAGTTAATGGCGATTGCGGGGATGCTTCGAGAATGGTAAATCCACTGGTAGCAATCGCACCAACTAGATAGGTGATGGCTAGGGGTAAGCCACCAGTAAGTTGGTGAATTGGCGTGAATTTAATTGCGTCAATTTGCAGGTTTTGGGTTTTGGCTTGGTGCTTAATCAGATCGATGCTGTCTCTGGCTGGTAACGGATGGAGATCGATGACTTGCCCGATACCCAACCGCACTCGACTGGTAATGATGACTTTGACTGTCGGGGGTAAACAGCCCAGAAAGGCAATCGTATCCGATCGATCGACGAGATTTTCGATGTTATCCACAACCAGCAATGTGGGCTGCTCGGTAAGTATCGATCGAATGCAGCGAATTTGCTCGGTAATATCTGTTGGGAGATCGTCTAATCGATCGAGGGTGCGAAAAATTACCTGCAATAAGTCGCGCAGATTTTGTTCGGCGATGAAATTAGGTGCCAGGTGCGTACCGATGAATTGTCCCGATCGGGCGGAGCTAAAAATAATCGCAGCGAATTTACGCTCTGTCAGACATTGATGGGCGGCTTCTAGAGCGAGGGTGGTTTTGCCAACTCCAGCCATCCCGACGATCTCGATCGTCTGTTGTCGCTCGGTGGCGAGTAGCTCTAATAAGCTCTCAAGTTCTTCCCGATGTCCGATAAATTCGGTATGCCGCAGTTGGGGTAAGTTATTAAGTGGTGCTGGAGCGGTGGGCGTAATTTTAATCTTATAGGTTTTATTCCAATGCCTTTCCAGGGCTTGGAGATTGAGATCGATATAGTCAGCTTGGGTGGGCGGATGCCAGAGTTTGAGGGTAAATTTCCACTCGCGGATGCCTTGGTAGTTACCGTGCCGATTTTTTGTCCTTTCGTCGATGAGGATCTGGAGTTGTTTGTCTAAAATCTCAGTCAGTAGGTATCCGAGGTGGTCTTTTTGCTGGGCGGGAGATCGATCTGGATTTATTTCTGGTAACAACAACACTAATCGATCGATCTTCGCTTTAATCTTTAGATTTTTTTCATGCCATTTAACATCAATTTGTATATTAGAAGACAGATTTGCTGACATCCCATAATTTAGCAACTTCTCGATTAAAAATGCTATTTCTTCTTTAACGTCAGCAGTAGGTCGATGGATGGGCATTTTTATCTGAAAGCCAAAATTCACTCTCAGATATTTTAGCGCAAAGCCCTGTCAGAGCAAGCATTTCAGCAAAAGATCGCAATTTGGAGTTTTAATAGTTCGATCTCTCATAATCGAATGTGTTGGGAACCGCAACGCAATTTAGTTGGTGTCTCATCATTGAGTGACGATCGCTCTTGTTAATAGCGATAGAGGGTGGTATTTCGATCGCTATCAACGCAAGATTAAACCGCTGAAACACACAGCACATATTTGATGCCTGCTGTCAATGCGTAAATCCTCAGTGGAACTTTTTTCAAAGTACAAAAAATGTTAAAAATTATAACTTGCTTAATCTTTGCAACTGCAATCAACGTAAGTTTTTACACCGATTCAGTATCTGCATTAGCTTTATCAAAAAAACAGTGCCAGAAAGCCAGAGAAAAAATCTTCGCTCGTTATTTCAGAAATAAACCTTCTGTTGGTAGCTCTGAGTATGGTAGTTGGCTAAATAGTATGAAAGCAGAAGTAGATGAGTTTGTCAGTAATAATCCTGAGTGTTCACTTTCATCAACGACATCAACGACATCAGTTGATTCACAGCAAGAGGAGCATAATAGATCCCTAAAATACATGTATGAAAGGATGTGTATTCAAGGATCTATTGACGCTTGCCGTAAAATTGGTGATGTGGAGGGGGCGAGAAGTGCACGGAAAAAAGTTTGTCGAGAAAGCAATCTAAAATATGATGCTGCGACAGATACTTGTTACTAAGCTGAAAGCTACTAAAATTATTATAGAGGGTGGTATTTAGATCGTTATTAAATTAGCTTTAGTCTATGATCTCTTTAATTTATCACACATAAAATGAAAAAAATACTGCTAACTACTTCATTGATTTTATTTGGAATCTCGCCTAATCTTGAAGCCAAAAATATCAACAACACTGACTTACGACAAGCTAGCAATAGTGCTTATGTACGTCAATCGATAGTGGAAAATTTTTCCAGTTCTAAAAATATTCTATTGTCACAAAAACCAGTAGATCCTGTATATATCGGAGAGACAAAAGGCCCTGACTCGAAGTGTCGTTACTACTTAGTACGTGGTAAAGATGGAAAAATATATGAATGTAGAACCTGCCCCTGGGGTGGTCCTTATTGTTTTAGAGAAGAGTAACTTGTCTCATGGTTGAGTGATGCTCGCTCTTATTAGTAGCGATCGAGGGTGGTATTTCGATCGCGAGTTAATTACAATACCGCTCTATTCATTTGTAATGTTAATTGAGGTGTTCTAATGAGCAAATTTGTTTTAGATAAATACGAGCTTGATTCTAAAAAGTCTCAAGTGAAAGCACAGTTAGTTAATTCGCTAAGTTCTAATGTGTCAATTTCAGGGGATGAAATAGAAGTACCTAGCTATGATGCTAGTAAAGTTGCTCAAATTCTCGATCGAGAAGGTGTTAAGTATTCGGGAGGCTAAATCGATCGTGATGAGTGACGAGATCGATTAGTTGAAAAGATTGGAGTTGATAATTTATTAGACATCGTAAAGGGAGCTTAGATGAAGTACGAAATTATTAAAAGGCCAAGCGAATCATCTGAAAAAATAAATAATGATGTAAATGATAATGCTCTTGTGGAAGTCCCTAAATGGACTTTGAAAGAAATAGCACTCTCCGAAGATACTATTCAGCAAATTGAAGAGGTAGTAGTTTATCTTCAAAAGAGAGATAAGCTTTTGTCTGAATGGGAATTTAATCGCTTTCTAAAAGCAGGTAATGGTTTAACTATTAATTTCTTTGGATTGCCTGGTACTGGTAAAAGTATTACCGCTGAAGCAATTGCAGAAAGGTTGGGGATGTCTATCATCAGAGCAAACTATGGAGAGATTGAGTCTTCTCTAGTTGGTGGAACATCTGATAATTTAGCTAATATATTTAAGCTAGCAGAAGATACCAAAAGTTTACTGTTTTTTGACGAAGCTGATGCTGTACTTAGTAGAAGAATATCTAACTTGTCTCAAGCTGCCGATCATGGTGTTAATTCTGCAAAAAGTACACTTTTAACATTATTAGATAAATTCAATGGAATTGTTGTTTTTGCCACAAATTTATTTGACAACTATGATGAAGCATTTCTCAGAAGGATTATCTTTAATATAGAGTTTTTACGTCCAGATTATGATATGAGGGTACAGCTATGGAAATTTCATTTAGCAGAATCAGTTCCTAGAGAAGTGAGTTATGAAGTACTTGCATCTATCAGTGATGGTTTATGTGGAGGAGACATCAAGAATATTACTATCAAATTGGGATTGAGGCTTTTAACTGAAAAAATTAATACTATCACTGAATCTATAGTGAAAGAGTTGATAGGAGCTTATAAAGAGATACAATCTAAACAAAAATTCTATCAAGATTCCGTGCAGGTAGAACAAATTTCAGATACAGCTTCAGCATTATAGGAAAGTTAATTATATGGATCCGATTACGATCACTTTGGTTTCGTGGTTTGTAGGCGCACTGACAGGTGCAACAGTTACAGCTTTTTGGGATGATATTAAATCATGGTTTGTTAGCGCAATTAAATCTATACTTGACTCGATTAACAGGGCAGTGGAAATTACATCAGATGCCACTACTTATCTTCTAAAAGAGGGAGGACGCTTTTATAAAAGAGTTGAGGTTTATGTGAGAAATATTAATACTGAAAAGACAGTAGTTAAATACCAAGTTGAAGAGGTTTCTAGCGTACCTAAAGAAATAGAAGACCAATTCAAGAACAAGACAAAGCTAAAAATTTCAACATACAGCACTTGAAGATAGATTTCAAGAGTTTTCTCTATACCTTGACTCTAAACTAATATTATCCTTGGACGGGGAAATCAATCATGGACTACAAAGAAAGTATCGGAGCTAAACTTGGCAAACTACGAAACAAAATTACGGAATTGCCAAACAAATTTTCAGAAGCAATTCAAGAAGGTCTGCAAGAAGAATATCAAGGACTCAATTGCGTAAAAAGAGAATCTTTGGACTTCGATCTTATCGAACGAGACATTGATGAAATACACAGAAGTTTCAAGAAGAGTGGTGATACGGTATTAGGCAGTCAGGTTATTATTGATGACGAGTATAATTTTATTGAAATTAAAACTTATGTAAAGCGGGGCGACAAGAAACTTTCTTTTAGTGCCAAATCAACAGTAAAAATTGTGACAAATATTCCTTCTGATATTGTAGAAGAAATGAAAAATACAGGACGAGTTGAACTTGGTCTGAAACCGTAACAATATAGATAAAGCACGATCGATTAACG
>NZ_PVWO01000125.1 GCF_003003845.1 Chamaesiphon polymorphus CCALA 037
AATGTAGAGACAGTTCATTTTGATAACCTTTTGAAGGGAGATTGCTAATGAGTACTCAATCCGTTACTCAGTTTTTAGAAAGAGTAGAAACAGACGAACAGTTGCAAGAAGAGCTAGCTCAAATTATTGAGTCAGCCGCTAATAGCGCGACCGATGGTGCCGATCGACAAGGTGCTACGGAATTAGGGAAAAAATATGGCTTTGATTTCTCCTCCGAAGAACTTTGGGCAGAAATCAAAAACCGCCAAGACCAATTCAAACAGCGTCAAGGCAGTGGCGAATTGAGCGATGAAGAGTTAGAAGCAGTAGCTGGTGGCGGTGAAATTTGGATCACTACCATATTTACGGCTACTACAGCTATTGCTACTGCTGTAATTCCCAAAATTAAGTGGTAAGCCAATTTAGTCTAGTTTAGCTATTCGTGTCTCCTGCCAAATTCAGCAGGAGACTATATTTAGCTATTGTAGAATCGAGCTTTGAATGCACGATCGCATCGTTCGGGATACCAGAGATTGGTTCTGGGTAATCAATTTTAGCGATCCCAGCCGATCGATGCAAGAAATTTTTAATTACCTTAACAAGATTTTCGGAAATAACTTTTTAATCGATCGCAATTCTTATCGAAATATTTTGTTGTATTAATATTAATGGAGATTGCCAATGAGTACTCAATCCGTTACTCAGTTTTTAGCAAGAGTAGAAACCGACGAACAATTGCAAGAAGAGCTAGCTCAAATTATTGAGTCAACCGCTAATAGCGCGACCGATGGTGCCGACAGACAAGGTGCTACGGAATTAGGGAAAAAATATGGCTTTGATTTTTCCTCCGAAGAACTGTGGGCAGAAATTAAAAATCGCCAAGACCAATTCAAACAGCGTCAAGGTAGTGGCGAATTGAGCGATGACGAATTAGAAGCAGTGGCTGGTGGCGGTGAAATTTGGATTACCACTGTCATTACTTCGACAGCAACTATCGGTAGAGCCATATATCCCAAAATTAAGTGGTAAGACAATTAGCCGATCGAGTCGCCTGCTAAATTTAGCAGGCGACTATATCTAGCTATGTAGAATAGAGGTTTAGATGGATAATAAAATTGCTTTTGCGACAGGTGCCCAACTATATACAGTCAATGCTAGCGATCGACTGTGTTCGGCGATTCAGCCTTTTATTCAAGAAATTTTTAATTATTTAAGTAGTTCGACCAATTTTGAACAGGCGATCCTCCACGCCAAAAATAAGCATAAAAAAATAGCCGATCTCTTTTTTGAGATCGAGCCAAGCCGAGTATCGGAAAGCTTCTCTTTAAAAAAACAATTTTTGATCCCTCCAGAAAATCCGCTGGCAGCCTTGTTTTTTGAAAATGCGAAAATACCTAGTTTTTTAGGTCAGAAAGGCTTTGAAAAACTGCAAGACGAATCAATTTTACCCCAGCTCAAGCATCTGTTTTATCTGTGCGGGCAGTCAAATTTGTCGTATCAGCAAATTTGTCAGCAAGTCAGCGATGGGACGATCGATTTATTAGATCGATGGCTCAAATATCGGATCGTGCGAGAGCAACCTGACGATCTCCAACACATCGGCGATCTCACAGTACCGGGAGTAGTGCGGCTCCAGCACGCATCGTTACTGTATCGCAGCAAAACTACCGGAGTTTTGGTAGATCCTCATCTCCACTCCAATTATGGGCTGCCCACGCTCGCGTCAGATATTACTCGCGCCAAACTTGAAGGTTTGGTCGATGCGATTGTCATTTCCCACAGTCATTACGACCATTGGCATTATCCGACGCTGATGATGTTTCCTGCCGATATCCCCATCATCGTGCCCAAAGTGCCCCAAGGAACGATGACTTGCGAAGATATGGCCGCTCGTTTGATAAGCTTGGGGTTTGAGAATGTGATTGCGGTTGATTGGTATGCAGAGCCGATTAGAGTTGGTGACATCGATATTCATGTGTTACCGTTTTACGGAGAACAACCGTTAGTTCCAGAATACGATCGCCCTAAATATCCCGAATTGAGAAACTGGGGTAATACTTATCTATTAAAGACCGAAGACTATACCTCTTGGTTTTTAATAGATGCTGGTAACGAACCACAGTATTCCATGGTCGAGGTGGCCGAATACGTCAACCAAAAATTTGGCAGTGTCGATAGTGTCATTAGTAATTTTCAACCCTTATCTTATAACTCGATCGGTACTAATTTATCGAGTTGGGGCATCGATATTGTTGCCAATTTATTAAGCAATCCGCAAATATTTGCGGTGACTAATCAGCGAGAAGGTGGCTATATTTCTACCTTGGGGCCACAGGGTGTAGCCGAAATTTGTGCTGTTGTAAAAGCCAAAGCTTGTTTGCCCTACGCTCACAGTTGGGCGGCATTAGGCAGTTATACCAGTTATGACGAGCAACTCATTCAAGCCACCCAAGCCAAACTCCAGCGGCTAGGCTGCGCGACTGAGGTTATCCCTTGGCACATTGGCGACGGTTATTTTTGTAACAGCAAGGACTCAAGCTGTCAGCCAATATTTGCTTAAAACGTTCTCAGAACCTGCCATGAATATTCAATCTGCCGATCGGTTATTAACCGCGCCCAGTCACATCCCGCAGCCGCGTGGCTATGCCCAACGTTTTGATTGTTTGTCCGCTGCGGAATTACAACACCTCGCCCAGACGATTACCACCTCTCCTTACTTAGCCGCCAGTCAGTTGAGTACCAATTTTCAGGGCAGTCGGGGGTTTTCGGTGATTTTTACTCGATCGGGAATCGATCGTGTTAAAGAACACTTTCCCGGCTTTGCACCCTATCTAGACAAAGCTCTCAAGTCGGCTTGTAATGCCTTCTATCTCAACCCGTTACTGCTCGACGAAGGTATGGGCGTCGAACCCCATGTGGACTGTAGCATCTCTAGTTATGACATGGTACTGACGATCCCCAAAATCGTCAGCGTGCTGTACGTGCAGGTACCTGAAGATACGATCGGTGGCGAACTGATCCTCAAGACAGAGCAGCGTCTCATTGGGACGATCGTCCCGCAAACCAATAAATTAGTTTATTTTTTAGGTCAGTTATTACATTCAGTCAATCCCGTCCATTGCTCGTCGAGCCGTATCAGCCTAATCTGCGAACAATATAATCTTAGCGAAGATAGGCTCAAAAATATTCCCGAATTTGAAATTAAATCTGGGGCTAAGAAATATTAGGAAATAGCTATGAGCCACTCTTTTTTAACAGATTATATAAAACTCGTTCGATCGTATACCTCACCATCGCTAATTTCGGAAGAAACTTGGAATAAAATCAATAATGTAGCTGAGTTTTTGCCAAATAAAATTACTTCTTTTTTTGGATTTGAGTGTCCGTTGGGAATTGCCGCAGCGCAGAGTGATTTCTTAATTTGTGCGGACGATACAGCCGGGACGGGTCGGGAGATATTAGCAGATGAAACTCAATTCCCCACAGCTTTATTGTCCGATCCGGTCTGGCAGCAAGTCACTCAATTTGGTCGAGAGTGGCAGAATGAGACTTCGATCCTTTCTCAGAAAATACATAATGTTTGGCTAGAATTCGATCTAGATGGTACCGAACAGAATTTACCAGTTCCTAGTTGTTTTTTTGGTTCCGAACCGATTTATGCGGCGACGTCGCCCTATGCTAATCCAGCGACGCCTGCTTATCGATGGGTTAGCGAATCTGCTCTAAAACTCCTCTTAAACGATCGGTTGCCAGAGCGAGTAGAAGCCAAACTGTTTCAGTGTTTCGATTGTTTGCCTCCCGAAGCTTATGTGTTTCAGATCGGGCTAATGTTGGCGAGAAATATTAAAGATGCCGTCAGAGTTTGCATTCGTGGCATTGATCCAGGACAAATTGGTGAATATTTGCAACAAATTGGTTGGCCTGGTTCATTAGATATCTTGCAAGAATTTGTAAGCGAACTTGCGGGTTTTGTCGAACGCATCGACTTAGATATCGATATTAGCGATCGAATCTTACCGAAAATTGGATTTGAATGTTATTTTAGCAAGCAACCTAAATTAGAACCGCGATGGCAGATATTTCTGGATTATCTAGTTACTAACAATTTATGTCTGCCGCAAAAACAAGCGGGTTTGTTAACTTATCCTGGTTTTTTGCGAGAAAGTGCCGCACCTAAAGATTGGCCGAGTTATCTGTCGAGATCGGCTCAATTGCTAGAAAATAATGCAGAAGCTGTATTTTTCCGCAAAATACATCATATTAAAATTGTTTATCAAGACGATCGACCTCAATTGGCTAAGGCTTATCTGGCGATGGGCTATCGGTTGATGACTTCAGAATTTGTCGATCGCTGGCGCAAATTTACGAATGCTAGCGTCCAAATCGATAACTTTATCGAGCCAGAAGTACACGATCGCTTGCTAAAATTTGTCCGCGATTCACAGGCACAATTTATTCCTAGCGAAATCGGCATCGACAATACAGCATTAGCAATTCATCGTCGCTCATTGGTGTTAGAGTCATTTCCAGAGTTTGAAACAATACTCAATCAAAAAATTGCCGCCATCTTACCAGATATATTTTCTAAGTTAGGCTTGCCGGATTTCCCGATCGCGCATTTAGAAACACAGCTTACCGCTCACAACGATGGCGATTATTACCGAGTGCATAATGATAGTGGCACGACCGAAAGTAGCGATCGGATTCTTACCTATGTTTATTACTTCTATCGAGAGCCAAAAGCTTTTAACGATGGGGAATTACGAATCTATGAAACAAATCTCAATACACAAATTCATTATGCAGATTCGTTCCAAACGATCGAACCGCGCAATAACAGTATTGTCTTCTTTCCGAGTGCTTACATGCACGAAGTTTTAAAAATTAATTGCCCCTCTCAAGCTTTTGCCGATAGTCGCTTTACAATGAACGGCTGGGTGTGGCGCAAAAAATCGAGTTCGGTTTAATTTAAACATATCTTAAAAACAATGTTAGTATCAGAAATTTTACACGGATTGCCGAATTTTTTAGAATGGATGGTGTTGTTCGATCTGCCTGCGGTGCGGCAATTAACCGACGATGCGATCGTCAGAGGGATGTATCATTTGCCTGAAGATATTGACTTAGATCCCTACTCTCATGCCATTTTGACCAGTCACGGCAGATTTTTAGCTTCTCAAACTCGGCAGTGGTTGAGCGAACCTAATTCGGGGAAGGGTTGGTCGCCAAAAATGATTAAATCTTCGCTCGCAGATCGCTTTGGCGCGCAACTGGCTTTGTTTGATGTCGATGAGTCCCACTGTTTTGGATTGGGAGAACAATCTCCCTTTGCCCCCGTGTTACTCCACGTCAAAATCGATGCAGATGGCTATGGAGCCGCACGAGCGATCTTCGATCGAGAACCCACTCAAAAGCATTACGAGTTGCTGCAAGCCGTAGGCGTGAAGTTTCTAGGCGGCGAAACTCAAGACAACTATTACATCGCGCGCTTCCGCAATCGCCTACCAGTTCACATCCATGCAGGCATTTTGTCCCATTTCAGTCGCACTGGACATTGCAACCTCTTTTTTCTCCAACATGGCAATATCGACTCCCTGTTAGAAGAAGGTTTGCTCAAAGCTGCGGCAGTGCGGATTAAATTTGCGAAAAATCGGGCTTACCAAGCGGTAGCTCAACTTGCCACCGCCGCTTGTCAGGACTCTAATTTGGCGATGACTTGTCAGCCACCCGCACCCGCACCATCTTTTAGCTATGGTAATTTAGTCCCACTAGGATTCGTGCTTCAGGCGTTGAATGTAGCAACTGCCGAGGAGGACGCAGCAGATAATATCGCTGACGCACATCAAAACTTGAGTCAATTTTTGGCAGATAACAGTCAAGACGGACTCTGGGCGTTTCAGACAGGACGTTTGATTACGGCTACCGATTCGGCGTTGGTATTACAAGGCTTTACAGATCCAGCCGCAGTCCAAGCGTTAGAAATATTTGCTGACGGACGCGGTGGTTACTATCCTCAACTCTGGTCGGAGCGCGAAGAAGCGGGCAAAATGCTCTTAGACGAAAGTTGTCGTCACTGGTGTCAAACCGACTATGCGACGACCTGTCTGGTTAGAGGATTGCAACAACAAGCTGGAGTGCCCACGACGACGAGTTTAGCCTATTTAGAGGCGGGTTTTTCCCAACGCAGTGGTTTGTATTTTGCCAATCCTTACTTAGTCGATTATGCTCTGGCTCAAGCCATCGCCACCGATCCGGCGGCGGCATCTTTGCGAGGGCAACTTTTAACCGAGATGCTCGCGAGCATGAATGCCGATTATTCTTTTGGTACTTACGATTTGGCTTTTTCGACGGCGTTAGCGATTCTATCTCTGGCGCGATTGGGGTGTAACGGTCGCACCCTCCGCAGTGCGCAATTACGGTTGTTAGATTTTATCGATACTGAAGGCAAATTCCCCATCGCAACGCCGTTCTACTCTAGCTTGCGCCTCGATGCCCACACCCCGATGAAAAATATCTTGGGATTGTTGTTCGCGCACAAGGTCGCCAGCGACGGGCAACAACAACAAATCAAAAAAGTGGAGGGCGAATATCATAGCATTTCGCTGTATCTCGACACCCATGGAACGATCTCTACGGCAGTCGCCGCTCTAGCCCTAGCGGCAAACTGTAATCCGGCAGCATACGATTTAGATTGGCAGCAGTCCGATCTTCAAGCTATTCATCCCCGCTACCAATGCACCCAGCATTGTGAATATATCGCTAAATTTGCCCTACCTTATTATCTACAGGGAGTGTACGCATGAGAAGTTTAGCTATTTGTGGCGACCATCTCGATCCGCTGGTGAAAACACTCGCAACTGCCAAGATCGAATTAGATGGAGTCCCGTTGGTGGCTGGTTTGCTAGCCACACCAGATCTGGACTTCGATCCGCAATCTTTAGAGCATCGCGATCGAGTCTTAGTCAAAAAACTCGCCTTTTCTTGTAACTATCGCGATAAAGGATTGATGTTGACAGCATCTGCCAAATTACAGCCCGATCGCTATTATACGATCGGTTCGGAATTTGTCGCCGAAGTTGTCGCTGTGGGTGCCGAAGTTACGGATTTAAATATTGGCGATCGCGTCATTGGTAACAATCAGTATCCAGATTCCGGGGTAGCCGGAATAGCCCCTGGGGTACCGACCAATCATGCTTCCAAAGAATACCAAATTTTTCACCCGGTTAAGTTACTAAAAATACCGCCGCAAATGCCCGATGAAATTGCTGCTGTATTTAGTATCGGCGCGCAGACTACTTACAGTATGATTCGCAAACTAAATATTAAACCAGGTAATAATATTTTAGTCACTGCGGGTAAATCGAATACTTCTTTGTTTGCGATCGCAGCTCTGAAGCAACATAACGTCAATGTTTACGTTACCACTACTTCGATCGAATTCGCTCAGAAGTTTTACGATTTAGGTGTAAAGCAAGTAATTGAAGTCGATCTCACCGCCGATAAATTAATTCCACCAGAAATAGCCCGTGTCATCAAACACGAAATCGATGGTTTTGACTGTATTATCGATCCATTCTTCGATCTCCATATTGGCAAAACTATTCAAACCTTAGTCGATGGCGGTCGTTATGTAACTTGCGGTCTCTACCATCAATTTTTGGGCACGGCATTCGAGTATCGCGGATTGGCTCTCAAAGACATCATGACCATCGTCATGCTCAAAAATATTCAAATCATTGGTAATTGTGTCGGTCAAACTTCCGATTTAGCTAATGCGATTGAAGATTATGTGACGGGTAAATTCCCGGTCGCGATCGACTCAGTGTGGAGTGACGATCGCCTCTTCGACTTTTTCAATCGAACCTATCACGCCAAAGATCGATTTGGCAAAGTTGTTTATCGCTATAACTAAACGATCGCAGAGATGAAAATCCAACTAATCGGTCATGCTTCTTTGTTTGTAGAAACTCAAGATTGTCGGGTCTTAATGGATCCGGTCTTTGGCGATACTTTTTGTGATGGTCTCAACGCGACTTGTCCCCAACGCGAAGTATTTGCCGAAAAAATTCCAGAATTTGATTTTCTGGTAATTTCGCATCAACATCTCGATCATTTCGATCTGCCGACATTAGCATCGCTACCTAACAAAAAAGTTGATGTGCTGATTCCCCAAGATCGCACGATCGAAAATTGTCTGCGCCAACTCGGCTATTCGCGAATTTATCCCGTCCGCGATTTTCAGAAAATTAAAGTCGGCTCGACTAAAATGATTCCCACCCGATCGGAAATTCCCGTACCGGAGTATGGGATGATTTTTGCTGACGAGAGCGGGGTGTTTTGGAATGCAGTAGATACCTTATTTGCCCCCCAAACAATTCAACGGATTCGCGCCGAATATCCGCAAATCGACCTATTATTAACGCCTTGGCATATCAGCCTCGAAGGAAAATATCAATACAATCACAATTTTGCTTTCCCTTTTTCGCTGTATAGTTATTTATTCTATTTAATTGGCTTAGTCGGAGCCAAAGCTGTCGTACCAGGGGCGCAAGGGTTTAAATATATCAACGAATCTGCTTGGCAAAATCAAGTAGTTTTCCCCACTACCAGAGAGCGGTTTTGTCACGATCTAAAGCTGGCATTTCCCGAAATTGCAGCTAATATATTAACCTTCGATCCAGGCGATACACTGACGATCGATCGCGAGGATCTGCAATTAGATCGCGAGAACTGCAAGTTTGCTAGAACCATTGTTGACGATCGCGCGTGTTTGGACTTTGTACCTACCAAAATCGGCGTACCCTTAATCGACAGTAATGTCGAAAATCATCCCCTGCCATTTCTGACAGAGCAGATCGAGCGACAAATAGAAGTAGAACTACCGCAGTTTATTACCACTTATCAAAATTCGGTATTTCTAGAACATCGTCATTGGCAAGTAATTTATCAATTAGAAGTAATTTTTCCCGATCGCACTCAAATCTGGTCGATTGACTTTTCTCAACCCAATATTACCGCCGTTAAAGGACGCAATCCGCTGGCTAATCTCTTTACTAGTATTAGTGCATCTTGTTTGTATGCCTTAATGGAAAAACAGCGCGATTGGGACTATTTAGTGTGTAGTGGTGAGTATCGCACCTTCCATAAAATTTATGCAGTCGCTCGTCACGGCATTGTTGCGGCTGAAAATTCTGTACCCAAAGATCCTTTGGAATTAAGATTTCCTTCAGTTTTTATCGCTGGCAAACATCTCGATCGAGAGTTGTCCCAATTAGTAGATCCGCACCAAGCATCATTGCCAGCCGATGAGGATGACAATCCGATGATTGCCGTTGGTAATATTCTGCTCAAGTCTCAAAAAGCGCGTCACCAGCAAACCGATGCCAACGAACTAGTCAAACAATAAATAGGTTGTTTCAACCATGTTAGTAGAAGATTTCGATTTTGAAAAAATAATTTCGCCAATTTCTTTAGATACCTTTATTGCCGATTACTGGGAGCAAAAGCCATTACATATTGCTAGAGAACATCCTACTTATTATCAAGAACTATTCTCTAAGCAGGCTTTGGATTCTGTGTTGTTCTTCTCAACTCCCAAACCACCCCAATTGAGAGTTATTAAAAACCAACAAGAAGTTTTTCCCGATAAATATATCAAGCAAGATGGACAGCTCAATCTCAATCAATTGTATAAACTTTACGATGAAGGCAACACTTTAGTCGTAAACGGACTACATCAACTCTGGTTGCCGCTGACCATTTTGTGTCGCAATCTGCAATTAGCTTTCAATCATACCGTCATCGCAAACTGCTACGCCTCACCCAAACAATCCAAGGGCTTAATGCCCCACTACGATACCCACGATGTGTTCGTACTCCAAATTGAAGGTGCCAAGCAGTGGTTCGTACACGAAGCTCCTCAACCCGTACCGTTGCTCCACAGCGATCAACCGATTATTCCTGAGGGTAAACTTGCCGAACCTTTACATAGCATTTATTTAAAAGCTGGGGACTTGTTATATATTCCGCGCGGTTTCATTCATCACGCGGCTACCGCAGACTCAGCTTCGTCCCTACATCTGACTATCGGTTTGTATGCCACTCAGTGGTTCGATCTGTTAATTCAGGCACTAACTCAAGTGAGCTGTCAACGTGCCGAATTCCGCCAAGCCTTACCCTTGGGCTATCTCCAGCGATCGGAAATTAGAGCCGACCTGAAGGCGCAATTTCAGTCACTGAGCGAAAAGTTCTGTCAAGAGGCCAACTTTGACGCCGCCATCGACATTACGCTCGAAAACTTCATTCGTCAGATGACACCAGTTCCTGACGGTCATTTAAGTCAAGTCGATAATTTAGATAAAGTCACTCTAGAGACGATCGTGGCTAAACGAAAAGGGATGGTTTGTCGGTTAGTCCGCCAAGATCGGTTTATCAGCATCCAGTTTCCAGGCAACACCATTAAAGGCGAAAGTCATCTCCAAGCAGCATTGACGTTTATTACCGATGCCGACTCTAGCTTTAGCGTGGGCGATCTCCCCGATAATCTTACCGATGAGGGCAAAATCGTCTTAATTCGTCGCTTAATTAGAGGCGGACTTTTGTATCAAATTTAGGAGCGATCGTCACATGCAGTCACAAAATCCCGATATCATCGCTTCAATTGTCAGTCATGCGGCTACGCTCTCCGAACGTCTCGACAACTGTCAGGTGTTGCCCCAGCCGCAACCGGATGAAGAACAGATCGCACGGCGGCTAACATCGTGGTCTCAAGCCGTGGCGAAAGGGGATCGCAGTAAATTCGAGCAGCGGTTGGCTTGGGCTGGCTGGGATCTGCCCACAATTGCCCCTTGCTTGGGAGCTGCCGCTCGTTGCGACGCACCGCTACCCGATTGGGCGCAGACCCTCGATCGAGTGCTGCAAATAGCCACAACGACGACGCCAGCCCAACTTTTTGCGCCCCAGCCTTACCTAGATCCCGCAGACCCGATTGCCTTCGAGCATTTTTATCTGCCCTGCGTGCGAGTCGCCCATCTCAAGCTGAATGATTTAGTCAGTACAGAAGAC
The DNA here is from genome assembly GCF_003003845.1 of Chamaesiphon polymorphus CCALA 037. Lineage (GTDB taxonomy): Bacteria > Cyanobacteriota > Cyanobacteriia > Cyanobacteriales > Chamaesiphonaceae > Chamaesiphon > Chamaesiphon polymorphus. The sequence goes on from NZ_PVWO01000125.1 coordinate 11,044, forward strand.
TGGCAATTACTCGCAGAGTCCGCACGCGTGGATTTAGACCGTAGTCTGTTGCGCCGTCTCAATTCGATTGCGACTTGGACGCTACTAGAAGAATTTACGAAATTTCGGTCTTCAGGCAATCCGCTCCAAGATTTTATGTTAATCAAGCTGCGCGGACACGATCGACAAGACAAGTACCAAGCCTTTATCGCCAAGCTATTTGCAGATGGGTTAGTAGCCTTTTTTCAAGAATATAGCGTTTTAGGACGCGCGATCGCCCAGGCGATCGATTTTTGGGTAGAAGCGAATGCCGAGTTTATCCACAGACTCGCTAGAGATAAAGCACAGATCGAGCGAGTATTTGCCGCAGAGCGATCGTTAGGGCAAGTTGTCGATCTTGGGACTGGGTTGTCAGACTCCCACCATCGCGGTCGATTTGTAATTTCTCTGACTTTTGAGACCGGAATGCAACTGGTTTATAAGCCCAAGAGTCTCAATTTAGATGTTGCTTTCTACCGCTTATTAGAGTGGCACAATTCCCATCTACCGCCCTTGCCGCTCAAAGTCCTCAACATCCTCAACTGTCAGCAGTATGGGTGGGTAGAGTATGTCGCCTGTACCGATTGTCAAACCGCAGCAAATGCCAGTCACTTTTATCAAAGAATCGGCATGTTAACGTGCCTGGTTTATGTATTGGAGGGTACAGATTGTCACCATCAAAATCTAGTAGCCTATGGCGAACATCCCGTATTAATCGATTTAGAAGCTTTACTACACCACCGGGTTAAATTAGCCTTACCGCCAGAGCAAAATACACTGGCTGACTCAGTTTTGCGGACGAATATGTTGCCTAATAGCGATATTCAATGGCACGAGAAAACCGATCGACAACTATACGATAATAGTGGTATCGGTGGAGTACATCAGCAAGAGTTATCTATTTTAATCGTCAAACACCTCAATACCAATGCGATGGATCTCGATCGCGAAACGCTGGCTTTCTCCGAAGCAAATTCGCCCACTCTCCAAGGTACGCCGATCTCTCCGGCTGACTATTTAGAAGATGTCTGTAGCGGATTTGAACGCATGTACCGTTTTTTGATGGCACACGATCGCGAATTACTCGCACCAGAGAGTTGTCTCTACGATCTAGCACACCAAACAGTTCGGTTTGTCTTTCGCTCTACATCTACTTACGGGCTGATTCTCCAAAATTCTTATCGCCCAGCATTGCTACGGTCTGGGATCGATCGCAGTATCAGCCTGGAGCTATTGAGTCGGGCATTTGTGCTCGGCGACGGAAAACCTTTGGGTTGGCCGATTCTCAAGGCAGAATTAGACGCCATGGAACAAGGCGATATTCCTTTTTTTGGGGTGGACTCATCCAGCGATGACTTGATTGTTGGCAATGGGGAAGTCGTGCCAAAATTATTTGAAGACCATAGTTTTAAACTAATGTTGCGACGACTCCAAACATTAAGCGAAGTTAACTTAGTCGAGCAAATAGCCACAATCCGCAAGTCACTATCTTCCCGCTTTCAAGATATTGCAGCTTAATAATTGTTAGTAGTTCTATTGTAAGTTTGGCCTAGGTCGGGTTAAAATTAGCACATATTAAAAAACGCTCTCTGGCTTACTGGTTTGAGCCTTTTTTGCATTGACAAATATTACGTTAGAGTTTTTCAATTTAGCAAGATGAAATTACGATGGATATATTTCTCAAC
>NZ_PVWO01000609.1 GCF_003003845.1 Chamaesiphon polymorphus CCALA 037
CCCTGATCCCTGAGCCGATTCTCATCATAAATAATCACCGTCTCCACCTTCTTATGACGGCTAAACTTCCGTACCCGCCTCACATCACCATTCGTCGCATCCAACACCGCCGTAATCGAACTATGCCGAATTCGGTGCGGCGATAACACCTTAGTCGTCGCCTGCGCCTTCTGCGCCGTCCGCTTCAAAATCCGGTCGATCGATCGCCCCGACAACCGCATCCCATAGCACTTATTATCCAAAGCCACAAACAACGGATCTACACCATTCACACTCCCCCTTACCCCCAACCAATCCTCAATCGCCGCAATCGATTTAGCCGACAGATCTACCGACTCCCGCTGTCTTTTCCCCTTCCCCTTAATCCACAACTTCCCATCTGTATAATCCTTAATACTCACCCCCGCCACCTCAAACCGCCGCAAAGCGTTATCCCACAACAATCTCAAGATTGCATAGTCCCGCTTCCCCATCTTTGTCGAGCGATCGAGGGTATCGATAATTAACTTAAACACCTCCGGCGATACCCCCGACGTATCCCGATAAGTCTGCGCCTTTACCCCCTTGACATCAGCCAAGTTAAACCCGCATTGTCCCAGCTTCCGCGCGTAATTTACCAATGATTTCATCGCCGACAGCCGGACATTAATAGTAGAGGGTGCAAAATCATCCACCTGGAGCTGCGCCTTATATTTGAGCGCGATCCAGATCGCCTCCTCCTGGCGCAACTTCAAAAACCACCCGATCGATCGTTCGATCTCAAACTCAGGATTGGCAAACTGACAAAAATCCGCGATCGCCGCTGCATAGGTTTCTTTTGTCGCATCCGAAATCTGCAACTTCAAAAACTCCGCCCACAGATCGTCTGTCGGAATTCTGACTACATCTGTAGCTAATTCACTTCGCGAATTTACAATCGTAATCTCACTTACCACAACTACCCATCCTTATTGCTACAATCTACGACTTTTGGAGTGTGAAAACGGGAGTTGTGTCCCATAATTAGCATTATGGGACACAAAATTATTGTATGCTGATTACGTCTGTATTATTAAAAGCCATTTCCGTATTACTAACAGATTTAAGCTGGACTCGCTCGCCTCAAACTAAAATTCCAGCCATCTCTCGAAGCTGCTGCGCCCAAATATTAGCTAATGTTGATATTTCTAATCGACTGACATCATTCGTCCAAACTTCCGACCAATGGATGTGCCATCGAGATAACTGACGTTGGATTTGAGCTAGCTCGAAAGCCCGCTCGACATCTAAATCGAGGGCGGTAAGTTCCAGAAATACCTTACTTTCTCGCACGATCGCCAGCACGGTTTCCGCTTCGACTCCAGCTAAACTCAAAGCTCCCATGCGAAGAAAATTTTCGACCAGTCGTTCTATCCTCACAGACAGACGCTCGCATCGAAAAGCCATTTCCGTATTAGTAAAATTATTCATACGCTTCCTAATAACTTGTAGATGACTTGTTGCACCCGTTCGCGAATCGACGGATCTAAAATCTCCATCGATCTATTCTGACGCGGACGGAGATTGACGAGCGATTCATAAAAAATCTCTTGAGAGATCGGATTCCAACTCGCACCCCAAAGATCGGCTTGCTGACTGCCACGATCGAGTAAAACAGCTTCACAATCGGAGTGCATTTCCCCACCCCCAGCTAAAATTTGCTGATGGATATCTACAACTGTTTTGATGTAGAAACGGTTGGCTTGAAGCATCTGCTCGATTTGGGCAGGAGTGGCAGGCTCCGACAAGATGTGAATTAACAATCGTCAAAAAAGGGTCGTTTTTCTTCAAGCTAACAGATTTTAGCTGGGTGGAGCGGTATTTTTCAAAAAATAATAGATTGACTTCTAATCTCGAAGGGTTAAGGGGTCTGAGCTTAGGGCTACCGCTAAAATGGCTTAGTGGTATGCCTCTTTTGCTCGACCTCTCAACTACCAGTTCTTACATTAGGGATGTAAAATGGTTCTTAGTATATGGTCTTAACACTGATTACTGATGATTCCAGCAAAATTCAGTTTAGAGCAGTCGCAGATCGATTTTTTAGAACGATTCCAGACATTGGGATTCAAAGATAAAAGCTCGCTCGTGCGGTTGGCACTAGATAAATTACACCAAGAAATCGAACGACAACAACTAGAGCAGTCCGCACGGCTATACGCCGAAGTCTATGCCGCAGATGAAGAACTCCAGCAGCTTACAGATGCAGCTCTTGGGGATTGGCCGACATGAGCGAAATCTACCGAGGACTGATTATCGATGTAGATCTCGATCCCACCAAAGGCTCGGAAACGGGCAAAACGCGCCCCTGTATCGTCGTCACCAACAACACCTACAATGCGCGAGTTCCAGTAATTCAAGTGGTGCCCTTAACCGAGTGGAACGCGAAAAAAAGCCAAATTAAGACCAATGTTGAAGTTCCGCCATCGCCGAGCAATGGTTTGAGTAAAAGATCGATCGCCGATTGTCTGCAAACTCGTCCCATCGATCGCCACAACCGCTTAGTGTCGATTAGAGGTGAATTAGAGCCAGAAATTTTGGAACTAATCGACATAGCTCTAAAGGTGGTTTTCGATCTGATTTAACACCAGCAATCTACTCCCAACTCCGAGCGAGCGAACCATTGGACGAGCTAAATCCCACACTTCCCACCCACTTGGAATCGGCACCCGCATTCGCTCTGGCTGCCGACGAACTCATTGCCGCCTTTACCAACTTCCTCCAATTCGATATCGGCTCTGGGGGAGCGAGTGCCGAAACCATTCGCACCTATTGGTGTGAAGTTCGCTTCTATCTGCTCTGGTGCCAGACCAATCAGCTTCAACCCCTAGCTGCGACTAGGGAGCAGATTAAAATCTACCGCCACCATCTAATCCAAACAAAATACAAACCCGCCACGATCTCGCTCAAGCTGGTAGCTGTAGCGACCCGCAATTATAAATCATCAAACCCGCAATCATCGCAAAATCGAACCCAGATTAACTGCAACTATCCGA
>NZ_PVWO01000126.1 GCF_003003845.1 Chamaesiphon polymorphus CCALA 037
GTGTTAGAGCGGCAGTCAGTCAGACAAAAATTGGCAATCGACCGATTTTAGATGGCATAGATTGTGAGATAAAACAAGGTGAATTTGTCGCCATTTTTGGATTGAATGGCGCAGGGAAATCTAGTTTATTACGTGCGATCGCCGGATTATTGCCGCTCAAATCGGGAAGTATTTTGGTAAAGGATGTCCCGATGACGCCGAGTACCCGCACGCAAGCGCGCCAACCCCTGGCGATGTTGTTTCAAGGTGGCGGCTTAATTCCGCAACTGTGCGCCCTCGATAATGTCTTGTGCGGCAAATTAGGCGAGTTTTCGGGCTGGGAAACATTGACGGGATTTCCAGCCAGCGAGCGGCGAAATGCGCTGGAATTACTCGATCGATTGGGGATGGCCGAATTTGCCAGTCAACCGACGCGCCAATTGAGTGGGGGACAACAACAACGCGTTGCAATTGCCAGAGCTTTAATGAGATCGCCACAGATTTTATTAGCCGACGAACCAGTCACCGGACTGGATATTATGGCAATTCAACAAGTGATGAAAAATCTCGCCCATTTACATAGTGAAGGGATGACGATCGTCACTGTTTTGCATGATTTAGCTTTGGCTAGTACCTATGCCCAGACTGCCATTATTGTCGATCGGGGTCGGGTCGTTTATCATGGAAGCAGTCAAAATCTTAGCGCAAACTTCGAGCATTTAATTGAAAGCTAAATACCAGAGCACGGCAACAGCTCAATCGATCGTCAAGATCTTAATTCTCCTGGCAGTTATTATTGTCTACAGTTGGGCGTGGGAAGGTTTAAAGGTAGATCTGAAATCTCTCAAAGATAGTGGTGGTTACATCGCCGATTTTGTGTCGCGATTATTTCCGCCAGATCTAACTATTCTCGATGTCGCTTGGGAGAAATTATTAGAAACGATCCAGATGTCCTTGTGGGGGACGACAATTGGGGCGATTATTTCCCTGCCGATTGCCGTATTATCAGCAAATAATTTAGTCCCGTGGTGGGTGCGTTGGGTGGCAAATTTTATCCAAAACGCCGTGCGATCGATCCCATCGATTATTTTAGGGTTACTATTCGTCGCCGCCACCGGATTGGGCGCACCTGCGGGTACTCTCGCGCTGGGGATTTATACTGTCGGTTATCTGGGTAAATTTTATCAAACCGCGATCGAATCTGTCGATCGTTATTCCCTAGAAGCTCTGCAAGTCAGCGGTGCATCTTGGTTCCAGATCGCTCAATATGGAGTCATGCCGCAGGTTTTGCCATTGCTGTTGGGTTATACCTTATACATGTTTGAATATAACATCCGCGCCGCTTCCGTCTTGGGAGTTGTCGGAGCCGGAGGAATTGGCTTTGAATTAGTCAATTACATTCGCGGTTTTGAGTACAACAAAGCGACAACCATGATGTTAGTTTTACTCGTCGTCGTCACAGGTATCGATATTGTCAGCAGTCAATTACGCCGCAGTTTGGAGCAGAAGTAGTCTTGGAGGGGGAGAGGGGTGGATGGGTGGATGGGTAATGAGTAATGAGTGGAACGCAGTTCCATAAGCCTAAAGCCTAAAGCCTAAAGCCTAAAGCCTAAAGCCTAAAACCTACCCTTCACACTCTCCCAAAGATAGAGGTAACTTCAATAACTATCTGGGTACTATAAATACATAGTTACCTCAATAGTACAAGTTAAGTTGTAACCATCTGATGATTGACAAATTGCTCGATGCTCCAGTAGAAATTGGTGCTTCTACACCAATGCTGCTCTTAGTGCTAGTTGCCCTCGAAGCAGTATTATCGGCTGATAATGCTGTCGCCCTAGCGTCTATTTCTCAAGGATTAGCGGATGATAAATTACGCCGTCAGGCATTAAATATCGGCTTAATTCTGGCTTATATCTTGCGAATGACGCTAATTTTGGCGGCTACGTGGGTAGTCCGTTACTGGCAGTTTCAGGTGCTGGGTGCGGCTTATTTACTCTGGTTGGTATTTCAATATTTTAGCTCTAAGACAGATGAAGATGGCGAACATCATGGGCCACAATTCACGAGTATCTGGCAAGCAATTCCGACGATCGCGATTACCGATTTAGCTTTTTCTTTAGATAGCGTAGCGACAGCAATTGCCGTATCGACAGATACTTGGCTGGTGATTAGTGGTGCGACGATCGGGATTATTATTCTCCGATTTCTGGCCGGATTATTTATTAAGTGGTTAGATGAGTATACTCATTTGGAAGATGCGGGTTATATTACGGTCGGATTAGTAGGTCTGAAGTTATTAGTCAGAGCCGTGTACCCCGATCTAGAGATTCCCGAAGTATTAACAGTCGCAATCATTGGCATCATTTTTGCTTGGGGTTTTTCTCAGCGAGAAGATGCGCCTGAAGAGATTTCTGATGTTGGTAAATAGCGTAGTTCATCTGCGTAATTTGTTCCGCATGAAACGAAGGTGGCATCAAACTGTGGATGCGATGATCTAGTCCATCATTCATCACATCTGCGGGTAATTCAGAATGATCTAATCCTAATGTATGCGCGATTTCATGGGCGATCGTATTGGCAATCAAATTTGATAATTGACTGGACGATAATTGAGCGCGTTCGGCAGTATTAAGAATTTGGTCTAACCGCACGATCGCCCGATCGGTAACGCCACCCAAACGAAAACTAGCAACACCCAAATAATCAACAGGTTCTCGATCTAAAATTAAGCCAACATGGGTAAATCTTTCGCCCCATTCTTTGGCGTCTGGCTGGTCTGAAGTTAGAAAAACATTAATACTTCTAAACGCACTAAAAACTTTAGCAAAGACATCTTTAAGTATTTCTAAAAGCATCGATTCTGTGTGGGCATCGGTAGCCGACCAACAAGCATTTACCCAAATACAATGCGGCTGTTTTGGCTGGCTATTACTTAAATTAGAGCCACACTGCGGACAAATGCGCCAATTAGGTTGAATCCGCGATCGACAACTAAAACACTTCGGTTTATGAGGACGCGTCAGATCGATTCGTTCCCAAATTGGGAGATGCTCTTTGTTACGAGTTTTTGTGAGATTTAATCGCTGATACATTTAGTGGATAGTTGGGAGTTGGGAGTTGGGAGTTGGGAGTGGATAGTGGATAGAGGTAGGGTGGGCAATGCCCACCATCTATAATTAAATAAAAATTATTAAACTAAATTAAAAAATTGACCTAACAAATCAAAGTGCTAGGTCAGTTTTTTTAAGATATAACTAGATATAAGTTTTGACTAGTTCACCCAATCCATTGACGCTAACACCATTGCCGATCGCGGCCATTTTCCATTCGTCATTGTGACGATAGACTTCGGCTAAAACCATGCCAGTCATCCCTTGATAATCTTGACCGGAAAGATTAAATCTCGCCAATTCCTGATTATTTGCAACATTAACTAGGCGCACAAACGCATTTTCAATTTTGCTGAAATCTTGCTTGCGAGCTTGGCAATCATAGATATTGACCACAAACACTAGTTTAGTAATGCTACTAGGAATCCGTGCCAAATCGAGGATAATTATTTCGTCATCTCCGTCGCCTGCACCCGTGAGATTATCGCCCTGATGGACGATCGCACCTGAAGGATGGCTGAGATTGCCAAAATAAATAATATTTTGGTTATCGGTTAATTTACCATTTTCGCTGAGGCAAATTACCGAAGCATCGAGATCGTACTCTTGACCTGCTTTGTTACCAAAATTACTAAAAAATCCACCACCAGCAGGTTTGAGGACATCCCAACCCAACCCGCAAATAATTTTGCTCAGTCCTGGTGCTTCTTTTGATAATGAAATTCGCTGTCCTTTTTGCAGACTTATTGCCATAGATGATTCTTCCTGAGTTAATTGATTATGGGGAGTTGGGAGTTGGGAGTTGGGAGTTGGGAGATTGGAGTTGGGAGAGTTGGGAGTTTGGGACGATAGTATTGAGGAAATTTACTTTATTCACTAGTCGGCGGTGCCGATCGGATGTGTAACTCCTCGCTCTGCTACATTCTCTTCCCCGCTCCCCGCTGTCTCGCTCCCAACTCCCAACTCCCAACTCCTATCTCCTTAAGGCTGATACCGATCGAGTAATGCTTGCAAACCGCCTTGATAACCAGCACCAACTGCATTGAGCCGCCATTCACCATCTTTGCGATAGAGTTCGGCCATAATCAGAGCAGTCTCGGTGGAGTAGTCTTCTACCAAGTCATAGCGCACGACTTCTTGCTCGGTTTGGAGATCGACAATCCGGACGAAGGCATTTTGAACTTGACCGAAATTTTGCTTGCGTTCTTGCGCTTCGTGAATCGTCACTGCGACGACAATCTTATCTACTTCTGCTGGGACTTGTTTGAAGTTAACCTTGACCATTTCATCGTCGCCTTCGCCTGCACCAGTAAGGTTGTCGCCAGTATGCTCGACAGATTTTGCCGCATCTGGACTGGTGAGATTATTATAAAAAATGAAATGTTTGTCAGAAATCAATTTTTCGTTACTGCCGAGCAAGAACACAGAAGCATCGAGATCGAAATCTACCCCTGTATCTACCGCTTTGACATCCCAACCCAACCCTACGAAAATTTCGGTTAATCCTGGCGCGATTTTCTCTAAAGATACGCGCTGCCCTTTGGCTAATGAGACTGCCATACAAAAATAGTCCTTTTTGCTACGTTATTTGCACTCAAACGAATGAGCCGTCGATCGGAAGCTACTGCTTTAATGCTACGTCAAGTATTCCCGGATCGGGAGAAATTATTACAATCGCCTCATGACTCTACAACTTCAGGAGTCAGCTTTCCTGACAAAGTGGGGGCTATTTCTGGCGTCAATCGGTTCCGCCAGATCTGAAATACACACCTAGTAGATATTCTAGCTAATCGATCGCGCCAAACAGCAGCCGCCAGCGCGGAACTGATGCGATCGCGAAGAATCGCTCCTCATCGACGGCGATCGTGTCTTCATACAGCCTAAAATTGGATTGCCATTGCCACCGCTGTTTGCCATCGGTATTGGCGATCGCGACGACAGCATCTTCCCAGCTCATACTGCCATTGTTGTCGCGATTTTGTAAAATTCCATAGACAGTTTTGGAGTTACTAATTAGATCGCTTCCGCCCCAACCGCTACCCACTCGATGGGAATATTGTCTGTACCAAATTGTTTTACCAGTTTGACGATCGATCGAAATTATTGTAGATTTTGTTTCGTTTGCTTGACGATAGTTTAGGCACAACAAATAAATTCCCGATCGCTCTGCTGTCATTGAGTGTAGAAATGGGCATGAAGTAGAACTTTTGGGAGGGGATATCTCCCAGCGTTGAGTTCCCGTATTTAGGTCTAATGCGCTAATAGTGGCATCGTTATTTAAACTATAAATTGTCCGATCGTGAATACTTAAACGGTTTCTCAAGCTACGACTCAGCCCGCTCCCTGTTTTCGTCAAAATTGGTGGTTTAGCCTTGCCTGTATCCCAACTATAGCCCGATAGTTGCTTGGTACTTGTATCGAATAAAAAGATAGTTTCGGAATTAGCTAAAAGTCGATAACGATGAAATAGCGGTGATGCCGCCTTCGCCGTTATCGTCGCAACCTGAGTCTCCCAGATCCGTTGGCCAGTATCCGAATTGTAGGCTTCGACACTAATATCTAGGGTCGGACTAATTCTCAAGATCGCAGTGTTAGAGTCATTCGTAACAATGCCATTATATCTGAGCTGTTCGATACTCCAAATTCGATCGACCGACCAATTGAGTTTGCCAGTTTGAGTATCGATATTGAGGACTTTTCCCTGTCTAATATTCCCCAAAGCGGGATTGTTTCTCATCTCCTTGCCATCATTTTTAGCTGCCACAATCTGTCGATCGGATGTCATGTTCAGCCACAATCTATTGCGATCGACCAGCATCGGTGGCAAGTTTCGCGGACTATTATTTAGGTGTCCGCCTAGTTCTGGCGGATTAAAAGATCGTAGCTTTTGGCCAGAACTAGTAGAAAATGCCTCAATTCGATACCTACGATAGCTCGATCGATCGTCGGAGGGATCGATCGGATTTTTCCCAACTCTGACGAATACTCGATCGCGAGCGACGACCAGAGGCTGCAACCGAGCAAGATCGTTATCTATCGCCGACGACCAAAGATATTTACCACTGTTAGCATCTAGTGCGATTAAAGCAGTTCCGTTGCTATTGAGATAGTTCCAACCCCAATTCCCGACGAGGGCGGCTGGAATACTTAAGATCGCCAGCATCCATAAGAAACAACCGAGCGATAGCCGTTTGTCGTCGGCTCGATATTGTGTTGCCAACTTCTGAGTACTCATAGTTCTATTTGCAGTGCCGATTTCTAGCCAGAAATTAAGTCATCCTACAAGTGACCCAGCTCGAATTCCGTTGCAAAGTTCGGGGTATTTCTTGGCTGAAACTTTTCCCCTAAGTCTGAAATCTTCATCTAATCTAGATTCTAGCGATTCGATAGTTACCAGCAGCTAAAACTAATCTTGCCAAGCTTCAACCATAGGTCGGACAGCGCGATCGTTAACCCCTTCGGTTACGCCTATTACTAGTTTATTCCCCAGTTAATCGCTCCTCTGCTAGTAAATGCATAACCTTCCGCGCAACAACTGCGCGAAAAGCAAAATGTAAAGCTTCCAGAGCCTCGTTAAGTTCTTTTTCCCATTTGTCGATCGGACTATTTAGGTGAGTCATATTGACATATTAATCGATATGCTGCATTCTACATGGCAAGGCAAATGTGAGAGCTTACTGGCAGAAGGGGTTAGCACAAATTCCCGACCTTCATTTTGAACTAGAAGAAGTCCTGACGGGTGTAGATAGTCTTACGCTCTGTTACCGAGGGCATCGAGGTATGGTGACTGAAATGCTCTGGTTTGACGGCACTAGAAAGGTCGAGAAAGCTTGGGCTTGTTACGCCCTTAACATTACAAGGAAAGGTGGACTATGAAACAAGACCCAATTTCATCTGAATCGATCTCAGCACCGCAAGGTAAGACGGTATATCCAGAACCTTATGCTTCCCTTGTGAAGGGACGACAAAAGCGAAAACTGGGTGAGTATTTTGGGTTGACTAATTTTGGCGTTAATTTAACTCATCTCTCACCCGGTGCCGTTTCTGCGCTCGCTCACAGCCACTCCAAGCAAGAAGAATTTATCCTGGTATTGGAAGGCAGCCCAACACTGATACTAGGCGAAGAGGAATTTGTTTTGCATCCTGGTGACTGCTATGGATTTAAGGCAGGCACAGGTATCGCCCATCAACTGATTAATCGATCTGAAGAAAAGGTCACCTATCTTGAGGTTGGAGATCGCACTGAGGGAGATGAGGTCGAATACCCAAATGACGATCTCAAAGCAACACAATTGCCGAATGGTGAATGGGCGGTAACGCACAAAGATGGCCGCGCATATTAATAGCACCTAACGTTAGCATGTCAAGTAAATGAATATACGAGTTGCATCGAACGGGGATCTCCAAAATATCGCTGGACTTCATACCCAGAGCTGGCGCACAACGTATATGAATGCTTTGAGTAAGGATTACCTCTGTGATGAAATTGAAAGTGACCGCTTACGAGTTTGGTCTGAAAGACTTCAAACTATTGGAGTGCGCTCAAAATAATTCGCCACCGGGGAACAGCAGCTAATATAAATAATCGATCGTTATCGAGAGCTAAAGTTTCTTCATATAGCCGAAACTTAGGTTGCCATTGCCATCGTGCGGTACCATTAATTCGATCTAAAGCAATGAGTTTATCTGGTAATTTAGGAGATACACGAGCATTGTCAATTAACACACCATAAATATTTTTTGAATCAGTAGCTAACGAGCGACAGTTATGCTCGCTGCCCAATTGATGTGCATATTGTTGAGACCAAACTTCTCGACCGTTATTATCGATCGAGAAAAGTGTCGTACTGGGTGATAAATTATTATTCAGCTTATTGCACAATAAATAAACGCCAGCGCGATCGACTGTAATCGATCCTGGCGATGCACATCGAGATCGAGGCGGTAGCTGGATTTCCTGCTTCCGAATACCAGTATTGGCATCGAAGGTGGCGATCGTCCGATCGGTATTGAGACTATAAACTGTCGTATCGTTAGCCGTTAGATAATTACTGACTGGATAAAATCTCGAATCATTGGCAATCCGATCTTTTGGTAATATTTCGCTCGAATCTAACGTTGTTTTTAAAGTAATCTTAAATTTAGACCGACCCCGATCCCAACTATATCCAGATAACTTATTAGTAGCTCGATCGAATAAAAAAATTGTTTGAGAATTTGAAAATAGACGATAACGATTGAAGACAACCGCTGTGGATTGAGTAGTCGCCGCTGCAACGGGAATTTTCCAGAGCTGTTTGCCTGTGTCCGAGTTGTATGCTTCGAGGGCAACATCTAGAGCGGGATTAAACCGGAGGATTGCAGTAGTGGATTTATCGATCGTCATGCCATCGAGATCGAGCTGTTCGACCTGCCAGTTGCGCTCGATCGATCTAACCGATTTACCAGTCTGGGCATCGATTCCAAAGATCTGTCCCTGTCGGATATTGGCAGTATTAGGAGTCTTTTTGACAATTTGGCCATTACTTCCTGCTACCAAAATTGGTAGTTTGGACGGCAATCGATCGGATACAGTATTTACCCACAATCGATCGCCATTAGTCTGAAGAGGGGAGCGTGTCATCCCATATAGCTCCTCTCCACTCGCGCCAGGAGGATCGAACGACCAGAGTTTTTGACCCGATTTAGCCGCGAATGCCACAATTTGATACTGGTATTTCCGAGCTGGTGCATCTCCATCGCCCGATCTACTTGTCTCGGCTAGAGTCGATACAAATACCCGATCTCGCTCGGCGGCGATCGATCTAGTCAGTTCGTTATCGAACCCTGACGACCATAAAAACTTGCCACTATTGCTATCTAACGTGATGAGTGCAGTCTGGTTGCTATTGAGATAACTCCAACACCAGTTCCCGATGAGGGCTACTGGAATACTTAAGATCGCGAGAATCCATAATAGACATCCGAGCGATAGCCGTTTGTCGTCGGCTCGATATTGTGTTGCCAACTTCTGAGTACTCATAGTTCTATTTGCAGTGCCGATTTCTAGCCAGAAACTAAGTCATCCTACAAGTTACCCCGATCGAATTCCGTGGCAAAGTTCGGGGTATCCCCTATGTAAAACTTTTCCCCTAAGTCTGAAATCTTTGCCTGCTATAAGTTCTAGCGATTCGATCGCGAGTTAGCTTCGGGTTAGTCTGTGAGGCTATTCTGTGTACATGGAAACAAACACAACCCAACAGGAGCCAACCAAATGAAGACCTAACCAACCGCATTAAATTCAAATTACATGTAGCGAGTAGCTTAATAGCAAAGTACCATTTTTACCCGCAAGGGGTGCAGATATGAGGGTTATCGCTATTAACGAATTCCCCCTCGATCGTCGGAAATGCGGGTGCAACTCCCACCTCGCTACCTCAAAACATCATCTAGGTGGGTAGCCAAGTAGTAAGGCAGCTATTTTATTCCTTATTCGCTCACTTGCCCATCAGGGACGTAGAACGAGGATTATCGAGGTTTAGCCATCGCAGGTGCAATTCCTGCTCCACCTACTTTGGGATTGTAGCTCAGTGGTGAGAGCGTCCGCCTGTCTAGCGGAAAGTCGCGGGTTCAAATCCCGTCAATCTCGTCCGACTCCTAACAAGAGTTGGTATTTCTGGAACTGTAGCTCAGTGGTTAGAGCACCTAAAACATCCTTCTTCACCATTTGCCTTTCGGGGACGTAGAACGAGGGTTATCGCCTTCTAAGCGGGAGGTCGTAGGTTCGATTCCTACCAGTTTCATCCAATTCGTTTGAGAATTGGCAATTCCCCAAAACTATATTTGGGATTGTAGCTCAGTGGTATAGAGCGTCCGCCTGTCTAGCGGAGGGTCGCGGGTTCAAATCCCGTCAATCTCGTCCGATTCTCGATCGAGAATTGGTATTTAAAACCAAAAGGAGTTTAATTCGCATCTTAAAAACTTAACTTTCAACTATCAACTTATTTTTGGAACTGTAGCTCAGTGGTAGAGCATATGAAAAAACATCCTTCTTCGATTTTTTGCCCTTTGGGGACGTGGAAAAAGGATTATCGCACTCGTATGGTCGTAGGTTCGATTCCTACCAGTTCCAATATGACTTTCGTCGGTCATAAATCGAGTAAATCTGGAACTGTAGCTCAATGGCAGAGTAATCGCTTGATAAGCGATCGGTTGTGAGTTCGACTCTCGCCAGTTCCATGCGATTCTTCACAAAAGATCGCTCTAAAAACAAATATTGCCTTGTGGTGTAATTGGCAACACACCTGACTTTGATTCAGGCATTCTAGGTTCGATCCCTAGCGAGGCAGTTAGAGATTTAAACATCTCTAACTAATCTCATGCTCCCATCGTCTAATGGCTTAGGACACGGTGCTTTCTACACCAAAATGGGGGTGTCTCCTTCAGAGAGGCTTCGCCAACGATTCCCCTCAAGAGTATTACTAATTTTGCATAAATTAGTAACCAACGGCAGATAGTTTAACTAGATAAAACGTCGCTTTTATCCTTGCTCGACTTTAATTGCCTGTAAAGGACGACAGAACGAGGGTTATCGCCAGGGCGGAGATGTGGGTGCAAATCCCACTCTGCTGATTTTCGATCGCCTACAGCCGATCTCATTCGCAAAATATTCATTAAAACTTTAACAATAATGCAGGTGCGATATGTCTTTTTCTGAATCTTCTCGCTCATCTCAACCCGCGATCGAGCGTCCGCCAAATCGCGAGATCTGTCATTACTCCAATCTGCTCCGCCAGTCCATTCGAGAGCAATTCCGCACCGTGACGGAAAATCGGCAGGGTAAGGTAAATCTGTTTACCACCGCTACTACCGATCTGTTCTCAATCTTCCTGTCAGCACTGCCCCCCGATTTCCGTCAACATCATACTTGTAATAGCTGTCGGCAGTTTGTAGAGCGATATGGAGGTATTGTCACGATCGATTCAGAGGGTAAAACGACTCCAGTAATGTGGAACCCCAAACTCGTCCCCGAAGTTTATGCGCCAGCCGTTAGTAAGTTGGCATCAGTTGTTTCGGGAGCGGCAATAGACAATGTATTTCTTTCGGAGCTGCGAACTTGGGGTACTCCAGTAACTGGCATCTGGGAGCATTTTTCGGTCGTTCCTGGTGAAGATTTGGTATTTAAGTCTACACCGATCTATACGACTTACCAGACGTTAGCTCAAAAGCGGCAAGAATATCAGATGCTCGTGCGCGGCTTGGCAGATTTTTCATTGCAAGTGGCAACACAAGCATACTCCTTGCTCTCCAACGCAACGCTCTATCGATCGGAAGCTTGTCTGGGGATTGCCAAATGGTTCTTGGATCTCAAACAGCAACGAGAATCGGTGCAAAACTCCCGCCTCCGGGAAAACCTGACTTGGTTGGCTGTTGCTAACGCACCTCCAGGCTATTGTCACATCCGTAGCGGTACGATCGGCACTCTCTTGGAAGATATCCAGAATGGACTGGCATTCCAGCAGATTGCGGACAGATTTAATGCCAAAATGAACCCCTTGCAATATCTTCGCCCTCAAGCACCGCCAAAAGCGGGGAATATTGCTCAAGCTGAGAAAATCGTCGCACAGCTCCAAACTGCAGGTGCATTAGATCGACGATTTGCCAAGCTCGAAGATCTTCAGGCTCTGTGGGTACCGCACCCTACCGCGCCTAAAGTCGAACAAAAAGGTATTTTCGGTCATCTCCAGACGGCTACAACTAGAGCACAGCAACAGCTCGACGTTCCACCGATCGTGATGACTTGGGAAAAGTTTGCGCGCACTATTTTACCGACGGCTAAAACGATCGAGTATTTTGTACCCACCAGTCAGCAAGCCTATATGGCATTGGTGACGGCCCAAAATCCCGAAGCTCCACCCATTATTCAATGGGATATGCCAGAGGCTAGCAATCCAGTTACTTGGTATTTTTATGCCAATGGTTCGTCACCCGACGCCTGGAATTTACGATCGAATACTTATTGTGCCGTCACGGCGATCGTGCTTCAGCCTTCGCTATGGAACGATCCTGAAAAATTTGCCCATAAAGGTGAAAAGGTATTTTTGATCCTGCAAAATGCCAAGGATAAACAATACCAAAAAGGTGCTGGATTTTTCCCCGAATCACTCAAAAGTGAATATCACAGCATTCGATCGACGATGGAAGCTTATGCCCAAAATGCGGTGCTGGCAGGTAAAGATGAAGCGACAGCTTGTGGAATCGGTTTGCAAAAAGGTGGTACTTGGGATCTGATTCTTTTACGGGTAACTACTGCGGATAATTTGCAGGTTAATTATCAACTCGATCGATGGGATTAATGTTGCGGTTGTTAATTATCTAGCTTCGTTTGAGGTTGGGTTACCCCCCCAACCCCCCTTATAAAGGGGGGCTTTAACTCCCTCCCCTTATAAAAAAGGGGGGCTTTCTCCGGCTCCCTCCCCTTTATAAGGGGAGGGCTGGGGTGGGGTAGAGGACTACGCATCATCTCTTAAACCAAGCATGTGGGGTTTTCACCTCAATCTATCAATTTTTCATATTATTGCCCCAACAGGCTGAAGAGTAAAAAATCATGCCTTATCAATTCTTTTTCGGTAACAAACAAACTCAAAGTACACCCCAAACC
>NZ_PVWO01000610.1 GCF_003003845.1 Chamaesiphon polymorphus CCALA 037
CAGATGTGTATAAGAGACAGGTGCTAACGCGATCGTCCGCACGTTTTTCCGAGCTTGCTGCAATTTGGCAACTGTCAACATCAATGGATGACTGGGTGAGACTTCATTGTCCCGATACGCCCCCACAATTAGTAAATGTCCCGTCTCTTGTTGCAACAATTCGATCGACTCTAAAGATGCCGAATCCGCCCACTGTAAGTCATCCAAAAAAATCGTCAATGGATGCTCCGATCGTGCAAATACCTCGATCGCTTTTTGAAATAACAACTTAAAGCGATTTTGGGCTGCGGTTCCCGATAGCTCAGTCACAGGCGGTTGAGAGCCGATAATCCGCTCCCATTCTGGAATAGCTGCAATTAGTACCCCGCCATTGTCGCCCACTGCTGCCAAAATCCGGCTTTTCCAAGCTGCCAGTCGATCGTCACTTTCATTCACTAGTTGTCCGATTAAATCCCGCAAGGCGCGGACAAAACCCCACAGCGGCAGATCGCGATTGAATTGGTCGAATTTACCTTTAATAAAATAGCCATGGTGACGGGTTATCGGTTTGTGGACTTCATTGATGAGTGCGGTTTTGCCAATCCCCGAACTTCCCGCTACCAATACCAATTCGCTACTCCCCGCAGCCACATTAGTAAAAGCAGCCATCAAAGTGGCGATCGCCACTTCCCGCCCATACAAGCGTTCGGGAATTACAAACCGATTCGCTAAAAGCGACGCTCCGCGATCGCACAGATCCCGATTGCCCAATGCAAACTCTGCAATCGTTCCCGTCGCCAGCAATTGGTGCCAACACTGCTCCAGATCGAACTTGAGTCCTAGCGCACTCTGGTAACGATCCTCCGCCTTTTTGGCCATCAGTTTGGCGATGATTTGGGCTAAAACCACGGGCACAGCGGGATTGACTCGATCGACACTTACTGCTACTCGATCGAGATGAGCGTGGATTAACTCGATCGGATCGCGCTCCTCAAATGGCAATCTACCACTCAGCAGTTCGTATAAAGTCACCCCCAGCGCATAAAAATCGCTCCGGTAATCGATGCCCCGATTCATTCGCCCCGTTTGTTCGGGCGACATATATGCCAAGGTTCCTGCCAATAAATTTGGACTCAGCAGTGCTGGAGTTTCCCGAGGTAACAGCGACGCAATGCTAAAGTCAATCAACTTCACCTGTCGATCGAGCGGATTAATCAAAATATTCGCAGGTTTGAGATCCTTATGTACGATCCGCCTTTGTCCGAGTGCGTGCAATGTATCGGCAACTTGAATCGCGATCTTGAGGACATCACTAACTGGTAGGTAATTTCCACCCTCAGCAGTTTCACCCACCTGGTGTCGATACCGATCCAAAGAAATCCCGCCAAAATCCTCCATTACCAGCGCATAACCGCGATCGTAAGTCTCCAAACTATATACACGCACGATCCCTGGCAGCTCCAACTCCTTGGCGAGCGCATACTGATGGCGAAAATCCAACAACTCTCGCTCGGTGGGATATACCGATGCCAAGATCTTAATAACTACAGAATTGGACTCCTCCCCCAACTCATCTCCCGTTCGGATCGCCCGATACACTACCGTTTTGGCATCGCGATACAATTCCTCGATCGGATGATATCCACTCAGGTGAAAGTTAAAGCCACTCGTCGTCATAATTCCCGATTCGCGATCGCTGATTGATTTCAACCTCTGCCCGACTTCAATGCGTCTACAGCATCAGTTTCTCTCTTAATATGCCCCGTTATGCTCTGTGTTTTACTGCGGCGAATGGATAAATGAGTGGATGGTACCGTAAGTTGCTAGTTAGTAGTAGTCTACGGCGTAAATCTAGTAACTAGATTCTAAGTTGCAGTCAAAAAAGCTAAAGTATAAAAATAATTGCCATTAAACTCAAACTCATCAACAACTTCCAGATCGAGCTTGCGTGTATGTGCCGCAAACGATCGACTATTTAACTTATTAATAAAAGTCACCCCGATCGGAAACTTTGGTGCGAAACTCGATCGCATCACATCGAATAACTGGGGGAAACTACCACTCCCACGGATCGATCGATCGATACAAATCGGCCCATACTGAAAACTGCGATCGACAGTGACTTCCTTACCCTCAACTCTTAACTTTGGCAACCGCGCTATCATCACCTCAAAAATTCCCCACTGCGAGAAAAACTCCCAATCCCCCGCTAGTAAATATCCAACGATAGTCCCTGTATCCTCCGCCACAAACACACCAGATTGCAGTAGCAGTTGCTTCAATAAATCTGGTGTAAAAGGTGTCATCACAAAACCATCTTTCAACTCTGCCGCCGATAGTTTGTTATATAAATTCCGCGACTGAAGGTCGAGAATACCCTCAAAATCTGACTCTTTTGCAATTCTAGTAACTGGGAGCATTAATGGATAATTGATAATTGATAACTATCTCGATCTTACCTATCGATCGTCAATATATAACAATCCAATTTGATTTGTGATAATTGAGTCAATATATAGTAGGGTGGGCAGTGCCAGCCCTTTCAACGCGATCGAAAGAACTAATCGAAGGTTTTTAGGCATATCTCAATTAATTTAAAGCCAGCCGCGCAATTTATAAACTACGATACCAATGTATTCGCGAATCGCTTGAGTTGTCAGAGACAAATAATCTTCACTAGGAATAAAGCTCAGAATTGCAGCTTCAGTTTGAAGATTTGGTTGTTCTAATTCTAATTGCGAGATCCGATAATCTGTCGGTGCGGCGATCGCATTAATACCCAAACGTTTGAAGATTGCCATCGATCGGGGCATGTGCATGGCAGAAGTAACAAGTAAAATGGTTTTAAAATTTTGTGCCTGCAATATTTGCCGGACATTCACTGCATTATCGCGAGTATTAAAAGAGTTCGCTTCGGGGATAATATCTTGCTGCGGTACGCCCATTGCGACCAATAATTTAGTCATATCGT
>NZ_PVWO01000611.1 GCF_003003845.1 Chamaesiphon polymorphus CCALA 037
CATACGCAGGGGAGTTTGAGGGGCGGCGTCCCGCCCCTCAACGGGGGGTCTGGGGGTCGGAACCCCCAGATCCGGGTTCTACTAGCACCAGTAACCTCCCCCAAGCACCAGTAAATATCTTTTGCCGCTATGTTTAGAAATAAGGATTAAACAAGATACCGCCCCTCAGCACAAATAATCTTTAACCATGTCAATTTACACACCAGAATGGGTCAAACACGCCATCTTCTATCAAATATTTCCCGATCGATTCGCCATCGGCAACCACCCCCAACAACCCCTCCTAAAAAACCCCCACTGGGAAGATTGGAACGCACCGCCAACCCTCCAAGGCTATAAAGGCGGCGACCTGTGGGGCGTCATCGAACAGCTCGATTACCTTCAAGACTTAGGCATCGACACCCTCTACTTCACCCCAATTTTTCAGTCCACCTGCAACCACCGCTACCACACCCACGACTTCTACCAAGTCGATCCGATCCTCGGTGGCAATCGGGCATTTGAATCGCTCCTAAATGCCGCCCACCAACGCGACATGAAAGTCGTCCTCGATGGCGTCTTTAACCATGCCAGCCGAGGCTTCTTCTTCTTCAATGACATCTTAGAAAACGGCCCCAACTCCCCCTGGGTAGATTGGTTTACCATCTACGATTGGCCGCTGTCTGCCTACGATGGCTCCCTACCAGCTAACTACAAAGGTTGGGTCGGCAATCGCGCCCTACCCGTCTTCAATCACGACAATCCAGACGTCCGCGAATACCTGATGCAGATCGCCGAACACTGGATTCGCGTCGGTATCGACGGCTGGCGGCTGGATGTTCCGTTTGAAATTAAAACAGAGGGCTTTTGGCAAGAATTTCGCGATCGAGTCAAAGCCATTAACCCCGAAGCCTATATCGTCGGCGAAGTCTGGCGCGATGCCCGCCATTGGCTCGACGGTACCCAGTTCGACGGCGTGATGAATTATTTATTTACTGCACCGACAATCGCCTTTGTCGCTGGCGATCGCGTGGCGATGGATTTAGTCATCTCGCGCAGTTACGACCCCTACCCAGCTCTTACAGCCCCCGATTACGCCCAAAAAATTCAGGCATTGCTCGATCTCTATCCCTGGGAAATTCAACTGACACAATTAAATCAATTAGCCAGTCACGATACCGCCAGACTGATTTCGATCGCGCAAGGCGATCGGGCGAGCATGGCTTTAGGTACGCTACTGTTACTAACTTTTCCAGGTGCGGTGAGTATTTATTATGGCGATGAAGTCGGCTTAGTCGGTGCGCTCGATCCAGATGCGCGGCGCGGATTTCCAGCCGAAACGGAGTGGGATCGAGAGGTGTTCGACTACCACCGCGAACTGATTGCTTTACGCAAAGCTCATCGTGCCTTGCGAATTGGCACTTATCGGGTACTATTTGCCCAAGGCAATGGTTATGCGTTCGCGCGCAGCCTCGATGATGAAGAGATCGTCGTCGCGGTGAATATCGGTTTGGAATCGGTAAAAATAAGTTTGGATTTAGCCAGTCTAAGCTCTAAATCGCAGCCGAAACAGTTGGTGTTTGGTACGGCGGAAATGGAGTTTGAACCAGATAATAAAGCGGGGACTCTGACGATCGACATCCCACCTCGGAGCGGCTGTATATTAATGTGATTCCCGACAAAGAACATATTATCCGAACTATGATTTATGGGATTACATAGATGGACGAAGATTATTGGCTCGCAGAATCGTCATAGTCCATCAGTCGATCGTGTTAATCATAGTTCAGACAATATTAGGGACGATCGAGTAGATGACCATAGGTTTCCAGACTATTGTTTAGCCAGAGGAATATAATATAACCCACATTCCGCTAGTTCTGTATGTTCGCGAAAAAACAGAGAATCCTACCTCAGATCGGCAACATCCGAAAGATTAGTTTTCTGCTCGTTTGGGGAATTTAGGCAGATCGATTTTGGCGGCTTTAGCAACGCTGCCGCGATTGACGGTGGGTGCTGGCCAATTTGGAGATGATTCGGCAATTTTGAGGTCGTTGAAGGCGGTACTTTCTTTATCGCTGGTTTCTGTCGATAGAGATGTGGCAGCAGCTACGGGAGCTGGCACAGGCTGGTAGAGGTCGCGATGAGGATGTATCTCTCTGTCTTGGCGAATGGCTTCGCGCCAGCCGCCTGGTGAGGAGGGTTGAGGTGGCGGTAGGATGGTGTTTTTGGCTCGGTTGGGAGCCGATGGCGTCCAGTCAGGCATTTCGATTTTGGGAGCCGCTAGCGGTGCTGCGGGGGGTGCTGGATCGATTTTGGCGGTGGAGATGTCGGTACGCAGGGGAGTCGATCGATCGACAGTCGATTTGTAAGTGGCGATTTCGCCAGATAGTTCGCCACTAAAAGGAGTCGGATCGATCGGATCTGACTGTGGCTGAGTCGAAGTGCCAGCAGGTGTCGATTGGCTGGCTCCATGGGCTTGGAGCAGCTTCAGCCGCCGATGGAGTTCGATCGCGACGCGCTCGGTTTTGATCAGTTTTTGCGATTGTAAATCGTATTGTTGCCGCAGTTCTTCGTGTTCGGCTTCGATTTGGGGGACGACGGTTTGAACGATTTCTAGTTGTTGGGAGAGGGTTTCGATCAGCGTCTGTTGGCGTTGACCGATTTGGTGAGAAGTTTCTAGTTGTTGGAAGAGCGCACCGACGCGATCGTGTGCGGTTCTCAGTTCATCTTGTTGTTGCAAGATGGTAATTTCGTGGCTCTGATTGGCTTCTTTGTGAGTATGTAATGTCTGTTTGGCAGATGCCAAAGCTTGTTCTAATCTGGCAATTTCTTCAACTAGATGGCGGTTGATTTGGCGGAGATTGCTCACCACTGTCAACCAGTCAGTGCGATCGGGTTGTGCTTCAACCGTGGTATAGATCGTCTCGATCGCTTGGTCTGTTTTGGCTCGATTATTGTCTGGATTTGCGCTACTGGAGTTGTGAGGTTGTTCTGCTGGGGTCATGGCAGGATGGATGGGGGTGGGAG
>NZ_PVWO01000612.1 GCF_003003845.1 Chamaesiphon polymorphus CCALA 037
TCCCCACTCCCAACTCCCCACCCCTTTCTACATTTTGTTACATTATCGCCAGCCACAGCCAAAATTGTCGCAAACTGTGAACAGGTCAAAAATCCCTGTGTTTGGAGGAATATCTCATGTCTGATACTCAAGTTTTCATCGCTTTAGCGGTCGCGCTCATTCCTGGTTTGTTGGCATTTCGCCTGTCCACCGAACTTTATAAATAAGTAGTACGTGAGATCGATTGCCGATCTCACTTTTTGGCCGATCTTCTGGGACGTAGTTAAGACTGCGCCCCAATTTTTGTTAATTTTTAGAACGCGATCGAGATCGATCGAATTCCACCTCGAAAGAAGATGTGAAACTTTGACATAATCGGGGTCACAAGTCGTATAATGATTAAAAAATTCTATTGGGTTACACTAATTTCATGAATGCACTATCTCCGATCGAGCCGCCAAAACTTCCGTCCCGATCGGTCAAGTCCCGCGTGCGACAACCACCTGGTTCTGCTGGTTCCCAACCAGTCACCGCACAGAACAATCACATAGATCGCCCTGGGGCGCGCCCAGAGGGATTTTCGTTCGGAGAGGCTGCACCAATGCCAGTAAAATTAAATCCAGCTTACATTCATCGTCGTCTGGGATTGGAGGCGATCGCCAAGTTAGTTACTTATTCGACTTTATCAGTGTTTGGAATAGTAACTTTGGCAAACTCGATCGGCTATAACTGGTCGCAGCGGAGTAAGTTACAGCATTTAGAAACTGAGTTGCAGGAGGCAAAGCTCCGCACTGAGAAGGATCGTGGTAATTTTAGTCGATCGTTTGCTCCAGAAGCGCAAAAAGATCTGATGGCCGAAAATAGCTATAAAATTGCGCCCGATCGATTACAAATATTTCCGATCGATACCAATTCTAATACCAATTCAAATCGCTCTACACCACCAGCTCGGCGCAGTAAGTAAGTTTTGTTAGCAGGTTAGATAAGAAACGGCATATTCTCAAATTATCGACTCTTGCTAATGAAATCGATGCACTTGTCGATCCAAAGTAGGAGTCGATCTTTAAAGGGTGGTGTTAATTAGTTCAGGAGTTACGCAGTTGGAGAAAGAGCGATCGAAGGAGCAGCCAAATAAGAGCCAATAGCATCACGAACGATACTGAACGATCGATTTGACTACAAAAAACAACAACTTAGCATAGCTGCCTGGTTGAGGTGCTAACTAAATTGTTGTTTCTTGGCTAAGGGCGAAAAACGTCAGAGAATATTTAATTTAGAGAATTAGCAGCCTGAGATAGTAATTCTCCTAGTTGCTTCACCTTTGCCGCAGCACTCGGATCTGCACCTTCGGCTGCTTCTGTCGTGTCTGCACCGATATCGGCGAGAATTTCAGCTAACGACATCCCTTTGCTGGTGGTGCCAGAGGTCAGTGCCATCTTGAGTTCGCCCAAGTCTTCAGCGAGGTCGTTGCCTTGAAGCTGTTGTTGCCAACTCTCGATGACAGCGATGGCTTGCTCGGCAGGAATAGAGGTAAGACCTTGTTGCAGAGCCGCAATTGTCGTGTCGATATCAACTTGAGCCATAAAAAAACCTTCCTATGTTTGATTTGCTGGGTGTTATTCTTCAATGTGTGGCCGATCTCAACCCCTCACCTGCTTCATTGTTCCTAACATATTCCAGAAATTCGTCTTTCTTTCGACGTATATCAATAGGTAGACTAGCAAATCGGGTGTTGCTGAATCCAGGTACGATCCACTTTATAGGCAGTCCCTGAAATTTAGAGTAGGGGCAATTCATGAATTGCCCCTACTCTAAATTTCAGGGACAAATCATACCCCAAATCAGTAGATCTGCAAATCGCCGATCGATTATCAATTATCAATTATCAATTATCAATTATCAATTAATTCAGACATTTACCCGATAATCTAAACTATGCTCGTCGCCAGGTAAGCCCCGAAATCCCCAGTTATGTTTGGGTGTTTCAAAGATGGTAATTTCTAAATCTAGATTAGAGATGCCTAACTCTTTTTCCGCTCGATCGAACAATAACCGAATCAATTGTTTTTTAGTTTCTACCGTTCGTCCCTCAAACATACTAATCTCGATAATTGTATATCGATCGGTTCTACCTGGTTCGGGCGGATAATAATAATCGCTCGGATCGAGTGGAAAAAAACGATGAGCGCGTTTGTGTGGGAGATATTGTAGCGCGTCAACTATACAACTATGGATGACATCGGAAAGTTGTGACTTGATGGGATCGAGATGCGATCGCAAGCCATAGATTTTGATTTGGGACACTATCTTTTAATTGATAATTGATAATTGATAATTGATAATTGATAACTAAAAAATCTGACGATTGCACACGATATTTTCAGGCTCGAGCCGTATCAATTACTTAACGTTAATAACTAATGTTTGTTTGAGGGTACCAGTGCCAGAAAATCGCTGGGTAACGTTGGTATTTTTGCCAGTAAAATTTACTGAAATAGTACCGTCAACTCCCGGCGAATTACTAGATATCTCAATTTCATAGCGTCCGGTTTTCATCAACGGAGCTAAATTTAGCTCTAGTGAATTATTGACGATCGATCTGAGCAATTTACCGTTCATTGTGACTTCAATACGTTGCAGGCGGATCGGGGCATTATTATTTGCTAAACCTCGTACCCGCAAAATATGTGGCTCGGTTAAATCGGCGCGATCGATACTAACTGTGGTAGATTGCACTTGTCCGCCATCTGCATCGGTACTGACAACCACCGTACTTTGACTGACTGTCATATTATTAGTATTTGACTCTGCGGCGATCGCCACTGAATTGTTTAGCACTAAAACAGCACTAGTCACGACTGAAATGCTCGCTTTCATCAATCTTACCTCTACCAAACTAGTGTTCGCATTCGCTCCTCACAAACAAGTCTTCGATCGTCGAGAAGTATTAGTCTTACAATAACGTAAATACTCAGTGTCTGTCACAATCACTATCCACTATCCACTATTCACTATCCACTATCCTAGAT
>NZ_PVWO01000613.1 GCF_003003845.1 Chamaesiphon polymorphus CCALA 037
GCCTTTTAAGTGGACTTACAAAGGCAAACCGTTATGTGATTGAAATACTGGCTTTATTTACGCCGCTCAGTACTAGTAATCTGTCGATCGGGACTACCGATTTTGAAGACGAGAGTAAGGTGAATGGCAATAACTGCCGAGCATAAAACTACTAATAAAAAAATTGGTGATGTCAGGGAGATGCGGTTGAGAAAAGCCTGTTGTTTCATGCTTTTAATAAATTGATGTCAATTGTCTGCATTTAGGTGCTTTCGCACCATGCAAGTTGGTGCGTTCCGGCGGCATCGATAAATTTACTTTGGTATCTAGAAACTATCAACTTTAGTATTACGTATTATGGTCGATAGCTCCGCTATTTGTCATAAATAAATCTGATTTATTTAAGTTTCTGTCATCAGCGCAGCCTCTCAACCGGAGACTTAGCATCAGACTGGGATTGTTTAGTGGCGGACTAACGTCTCAAACCGCTATTCTTTCCGCGTAACCATAAATGCTAGGCAACCGCAACACACTAGTCCCAACGAACCGATCGGTTGCTGCGACGTAAGTTATTTTGATTGAGAATATCCTATCACCAACTGTCCGGCTACTCTCTATTACGCACAAAAAAGCACTACCAGCGGCAGTGCTTTTCGAGCGAGCTATTGTCATACATTGAACGGGTAAATATATTGCACCAAGTCTATAGCGATCGCTAGATCTAGATGACTTATGCTAGCGATCGCTATTTTGGTAAGTTACCAGACTAAACTTTAGTAGTTGCTTTGAGTTTCTTTCTCATCCGTAGTGCTGCGGTACCACCAATTAAAGTGCCAACGACAGTAAAGGGTTCGGGAACAGCAGTTGCCCCTGTACCACCAGTGAGAATTGACGCATCAGCAGCACTGAGTGCGCCATCATAAATGGAAATTCTAGATATCAATCCACTAGAAGTTTCAACGCTTGTAACAGCATCATCATTAAAGAAGTTAATAATGCTGCTAGCAGGTGGGAAGAAGATGCTATCACCATTAGTATCTGCAAAGGAGAATTGTTGTACTCCATTGAGATAAGCAGTAGTTTGACCGCTACCATTACGGGTGAGAGCTAATTTTAGAGGAGTATTAGCTGCAATTGGAGTAACACCAGTAGCAATGTCTGCTGCGTTGCCGCTCTTGGTTGCATCATAGAAATTTAGGGCACCAGCTTTGTAGTAAAAGCCGCTGTCGGTTGTGAGATTTTTGAAATCTACGATCTTGCTATAGGGGCCAAAACTAGGAGTAAGATTAGGATCGGTGTAACTGAATTCGATGAAGATCGAGTAGCTAGATGGGTTGATCGAATTACTCAGTGTCAATCCTTGATTGGCTCCAAAAGAGTAACCAGCAGCAGACAAAGAACCACCGCCAGCTACTAGGCTCGCACCACCATTGAGGTCAGCTAAACTAGTTTTTAAATCATAATCACGAGTCAAGATTGCGGCTTGAACCGTTCCCATCCAAGCAAAAGCAGCACCAATCGATACAAGTCCGAGCGCGAGATGTTTAGAATTCATAATGTTTCTGGTAATATTTTTCTGTTGCGGTGTGACTAGAGATAAATCAGAGCACTTACTTTTTTTGTGGCGGGGTAAGCATCAGAGGTAGATCTTGATACTCTCTAGCTACCCTATCCCTATGTTTAAAGTACCCAGTATTTCCAGAAAACTAACTACCTAGAGAATCAATACTACGAAGTCACCTTCATCATTAAATATTAGTTGTTGAAGACTAAGAAGCTGCGGCGATCGATCGCGTTGACGTAGCGGCACGCGTAACTCCTGCCAAATTTCGATTTCTAAAACTAAACTTTATCGAGTTTGAACGCCTAGGCCATTTTGGTCGTTACTATTCAACCATATTTGGCAAGTATTTTGAGCGGTTGTTGGTGTTGAATTCGTTGCTGCGACTGGAGCTGCGGTAGAGTTACAAGTATAGCGGGCGATCGCAATTTTTTGGGTATTACAGATTTTGAGGCTATACCCATAGCTGTAAGCGACGCGGCCAAATTTGGCGATCGTCCGATAGCGATCGATATAATCTAAAATATTCCAGTACTGAGTATTAACTATTACATAAATTTGATTTTGACGGCGATCGGCCACCCAATTTGTCACTAATTTGGCGGGAAATTGTTCGCTCGTCCACCACAAACTGGGGATGGTCATTCCTTTTGGCGATGCTGTATCGGCGGTAACAATATTTGGATTAGTTTGGCGATCTGTAACAGCTAATGATGCTCGATCGATCTGGCAAATTTCTGGTGTTGAGGGGGTTAAGCTTGACTGCGCTAAGGTAGTAACACTCCATCCCCAACCCCAAATCAGAGCTAAACTGGTGCTACAGGCGATCGATCGATTTCGCAGTTTGTAACCACAACTTACCGCATTTGTCAACCAATATGAGGCTTTTAGTCGCACGATCGTCAAATCTTGAGCTTTCATGGTAGTTAAGTGCTTTTGAGTGGTGACGATATTCGACATTAACTAGTGCGATCGTATTGCCTTCTAGCTACCCAGTATCATAGTCTTTAGCTTAGGCATCTGCTGTTTAGGTACCGAGCCAAGTAAGTTCGATCGCATTACCATCGGGATCTTGAGTAAATAGTGCGGCTCTGCCAGAATTGCTCATTTTGACGACACAATTAGCTGCAAGGAGCTGTTGTTTGGCCGCGTCCAAATCGCCAACGGCAAAAGCGATGTGGGGGTTACGAGTCGATACATTAAGGTCGATCTTAGCATCGGCTCGATCGGCATTCTCGATCAAATGAATCTGAAAATCGCCGATTTGAAACCAAGCTCCTGGATAATTGAGATTGCGATCGACCCGTTGCAATCCCAACACTCCACTGTAAAATGCGATCGCTCGATCGAGATTGGAGACGATCGTTGCAGCATGGATACAACTGGTAATTTTAAGCATAGAGGGTGGATGGGTGGATGAGTAATGGGTAATGGGTAATGGGTAATGGAGTGTTTTTTACTCCTCCT
>NZ_PVWO01000127.1 GCF_003003845.1 Chamaesiphon polymorphus CCALA 037
CCGATCGCCACCAACATCTCCGATCGAACCAAATGCTACACTCAGAAAAATTCGATCGATCCCCCTTCAGCCCCGCATGTCTCGTCATTTTCACCTGCATCTCCTCCGCCTCACAACTTTACTACTACTCACCACACCACAAATATCCACGATCGCCGCACCGCTTAAATACGTCCCCGATCCCACATTTTCGGTACTATCCCGCAAAGGCACACCCAAAGATATTACCTACGGTGGCGGCAAACGCAGCATCTGCCTAACTAGAGCAAATCCAGAACGAGGATTGAGAGCGATCGTGCCCACAGAGGATGTTGGCGGACTCAGCGCGACTACCAAACCGACATTTTGGATATATCAACCCTACATCAGCCAGACACCGCTTGCCGGGGTATTATCGGTGCGGGTAGCCGACAGCTATCGATCGCAGCCATTTATCAAAGTCCCCGTCACATTACCAGCACAAACCGGACTAGTCAGACTCCAACTACCCCGATCGATCGATCGTCCCGGCATGTTAGCCTGGACGCTGACAATAGTCTGCGATGAGATCAGCCTCTCCCGCAACCCCTTCGTCAGCGGCTTAGTAATGGTGAAGCCAAATCCCGAATTATTGCAGCGAGTCGCAGGTTTATCCCAGTCAGAGCGAGCGGTTGAATTTGCGCGAGCTGGTTATTGGTACGATGCGCTCGATCTAGTCGCCACCACAGAGGGCGAAATTGGCGTACAGCGATTGATGGAATCCGATCGAGAATTGAGAATTGAGAATTGAGAATTGAGAATTACTTCTCCCCGTCCCTTGTAGCGTCTGCCGATTCAGAAGGCTAGAGGATTGCAATAGGCGTTGCTGATTGGATGTATGATTTTCCACCGCAGGAAACTTGTCATCCGCTAAAGCCTAAAGCCTAACACCTAAAGCCTCTCAGGGCACAGAAGAGGAAGAAGATGCAGCTCTATGGCTACATTTTCTCCTGTTAGTAGAAAACCCTGTTTTTGCTGGAGCAGTCCCAGCGGCTGCGGACACATTCGGATCGCTCTATTAGCTAGATCTCTCACTTGCGATCGAGTGCCTTAGTTATTAATCAGGTCTAAATTGCTAATTTATGCAAACTTAGAGAAAAATTATCTACTTATTTCAATTTCTGTCATTTTCGATCGCGGGAAAGTCGATCGACACCTAACTATCTGAGATTTGCATAATTTTTTTACATTTGGCTGATAGAAGTATAGAAACATACTTTTAATTTTCCCAGTCTAAGTATTCTTTCGATCTAAATTTTCTCAACTATGCTTGCCGATCGATGCTGATGACATCCGATCGCCGAGCTAGTTTTTAGCAGCTAACTACCACACGTTATTTATTCGATCGCAGTGCATTTTTAAAATAAAAAATGCACTATTTTAGTTATAAAAATTGACAAAATCTATATTTAAAATTAATTTAATTATTCTTTAAAATACGATCCAAATCACAAAATACTGCTAAAAAGTAAATTATAAATTGATTAACACAAGCAAATCCCAAGTCGATCGAATCCAAGAAAAATTAACTTTTTAAAGTTCTCCTATTTCTCCTTAGACAGATATCATGAAATCACAACAGATATTAATTGCTCTTACCTGTGCAATCGCGCTAACAGGTTGCTCTAATACTCAAGCACAACCAATTGCCAAATCTCCAGAGATACAAACATCAACTAGCGAAATAACTAGCTCACCAGTAGCAACAACAACGTCCCCAGCCGAGTCCCAAACCGATGGAGCTGAAATCTCCAAATCCTCTACGGAGCAGACTAGTAGATATCAGTGCAAGGGCACCAATAATCATTTGTTCTTAGGGAATGGCACGGTTAAAAATAGATATGGTAATCCTATTTATATCTTGCATCTGTGCGTAGGTGGTAAAGAGCGAAGGAGTTTTGAAGTCGTCACCGGACGAAATTATACTCAAAAAAGAAATCGCAATCAAAGTGGTACAGAATCTCCATTACCAAATGGAAAATATCGGATGAGCAACACGCTCGTGCCAGGAACATTAGCAGAAGTTGGAAGGGTAGATGGCCTTAATGTTCGTCAACCGTTTTTAGCAATTTCACCATTATTTAGAACTGGTCGATCGGCATTAGGATTTCATGTCGATCCATCTTATAACAAAGATGCGAAAGAAGATGGCACATCTGGTTGTATTGGATTCCTAAATCAAGCAGATTTTAAATCTTTTTGGGCTAATGTCCAGCAGTACCAAATAAAAGATTTCCAGGTCGCAATTAATACTAGGGCAGTAGATAATCCTAACGTTGCCGAACGCTAGTAACAAAGTCTTCCGATCTCAATTGTCCTGAATCCTCGCAATGTTTTCGTTTCACATTGATGAGTTTGCATAAATCTTACTTATCTTCCTGAAGTAAGTATATAAAGATACGCAAAGCTCGCGTTAGATACGTAAGTAAGTAACTCTTCAAATCCAAATTACCCCGAATCCTCACAACATCATGAAAATTTTAACCGCTACTGCATTACTATTGGCGACCACTCTTCCCGCTGCTGCCGAACGAGTCGGCCCTGCTTACCGTTCCGCACAAGGTAACAGCTATGGCAATGTCTGTACTTCAGAACGCGGTAGTAGCCTTTCTCTTCGCACAGGCCCTGGCAAAAATTACCGCGCCCTGACCCAAATTCGCGATGGTAATTCTGTCGTGCTCTTCAATAGTACATACGGACGCGATGGTTTCAAATGGTGGCAGACTGCTGCCAACGGTCGCCAAGGTTGGGTCAGAGCCGATTATGTTTGTGGCGTTTAGTAAGTAAATTGGCGATCTCGATCGATAATTTTAGACTCGATCGTTTTGCTAATTGACTTTTGATTTAATTGCTCTATTGACATATATAGATATAGATATCCCGATCGAGATACTGTTTTTAGATTGTTTAAATACGCAGAAAAATATCTTAAAAACTTTGATTTTTATTCCGGATATCCAACTACAATCTATGTAAATACATAGTAGGAACGAACGAAAGCTATCTACCTCCGACAAAAGCCGCAATCTCAAGCAATCGAGAATAAAAGATGTTTTATTTTGGATATGCTAAAGCAAAAGACAAGCTAATCAATTTCTAGTAAATACTAAATTTGATTAGCCCATCGCTAGAAAAAATAACTGTTTCCATTATACCTCATACCCCAACCCTGAAGATCGTGAACAACCAAAATCGCATTCCTAGCCCAGTCAAATTTATGGCGATCGTTGCTATAACTTTAGCAACAATCCTCATGCAAGCACAAAGCAGTCAAGCTATCCCCCTCGATGAAATTTTAGATTCGGCTGGTAAATCATTCGTCCAACAATTATTCGGACGTCCTGTAGAGAAAAAACAAGAGCAAAAACAGCCCGCCGAACAAGCAGATGCTAATAATGATACATCAACAGAAGATAGCAATGCCGCAGATGAAACCACATCTGGTACTGCTAAAAACAAGTAGTAGTTAGAATATTTTTAAGCCAAGATCTTATTTTTAAAAATAAGATCGCTAAATATCGATCGACGTCAAGGAGACAAATGCTATCAAATCGAATATATCTTAGCTTGCTCACAGTATCTCTATTACTGACGAGCATCCCAGCTATTGCCAATACTGGCAATAGCATGAGTAGCGAGCAAATAACTGTTATCAATGGGAATAATAACTACTCAAACAGTACTAGCAATCAATCAATTACTAACTCCAGTCAAGGCGGTAACAATTCTGGGGTTTCAATGAAAAACAAGCAAGTTTGTGACATCGCAGGCAATAACAATAGTTGTGTCAACAGCAACGAACAAAGAGTCGATAATAACCGTCGCTATCGCCGTTAAATTCGAGCCAACTCGATCGTCTTAAGATCGATGCCGTGCTGTCCTATATTTAGGCAAAGTACGACAGCATTTAATTCAGCATTTGTCTTAAAACATTTTCACTATTTACTTACCCCGATCTTCGGAGAAAAACTATGTCTTCACGTTTAGTCGCTTTCGGTTTCGCTTCTGTTCTATTACTAATCTCTGGTGCGCCAGCATTTGCTAATGATACTGCTATCATCCAAAATGCTGAATCTGAAACTATCATCACAGGTAACGATAACACTGTTCGTAATGAAACCGAACAAACCTCTGACAATAACCGCCGTCGTTCTGGTAACACTGGTGTATCTCAGTCTGTTCGCTCGAATACTGATATTCAAGGCGATGGAAATCGTGTCAATAAAAGAACTCGCCAAAGATCTGAAAATGTTAATCAATAACATTTAGATACTGATTATCTATTTTGATTGATAACTAGCTGTATTGAATTTATCGAATACCTATTGATGAGAGGCTGTATCTACTATTCAGGTACAGTCGTTCTCTTCCCCTCTAAAAATAACCAATATGTCGCATCGCAAATTTTGGGTTTTAGGCATAACAAGTATTCTCCTTATCTCTAACCTCAGTCAGGCTCGTGCCGAGTTTGATGATGACAATATCGAAATTCGATCGGGCAAAGTCAGAATTATCCGCGATGCTGATGGTAATACCCAAATCGAAACCGATCGCATCAAAGTCCAAAGCGAACCATCGAGACTTCGGCATCCTAGCAAATCTCGACATAGTATTCGCCAACGTCGTCTGAATAGAGCATCAGTTGCGACTAAAAAATCTGCGGAAACTTCACTCAATCGAGAAACTACGATTCGCCAAACAAACAATTCTTATAGTTCACCCAACAGCCAAATAAACAACCAAACAACTAGAATTCGCGGCAATAACCGTACGATAATTCAGTCTTCTATAGACAACCCAATAGACTAAAAAAATATCCCATAGTTTAATTATGATTGATAAATATTTAAGTGTATTGACATTGACTGCCTCGATTGTCGGTAGTTTGATGGCGATCGCGCCAGCCTTTGCTGGAAGCACTGGCAATACGATTAATAACGTCGATGTCTATGATGGCATGGGTGGTGGCGGTAAACCTGTTACTCGCGTTCGTAACTCTCGCGGTCGCATCGTCAACCCCAGCGGAGCCAACGTTCATAATGATATTCAGATTGGCGTCAGCGACACTTGTGGCAAGTCAAAGAACACCAATAATACC
Source organism: Chamaesiphon polymorphus CCALA 037 (assembly GCF_003003845.1). GTDB lineage: Bacteria > Cyanobacteriota > Cyanobacteriia > Cyanobacteriales > Chamaesiphonaceae > Chamaesiphon > Chamaesiphon polymorphus. Next base: position 5,117 of record NZ_PVWO01000127.1, read on the forward strand.
GAATATTCTGGCTCGACTGGAGCTAGTGTCAGTGTAAATGTGGATGTTTGCAACCCTATTTACAATAACTCCACAACAAACGGTCGGTAATAAAGATCTAATTTCCACCGAATCGATCGAGTACTAAGACAATCTATTTCAAGTATTTCTCATTTTCATTCGATTCTCCCTTGGAGATGCTACGCGAACGACTCGATCGAAAGATGGAATTTTTTTCTCATAATTACCAAGCGATATCAAACTTTCAGATTCCAGTTCAAAATTACCCCGACCCCTGAGAACATTATTATGGCAACTATTACAGGTACGAATGACGACGATACAATCTTAGGTGGTGTATTCTACAATACGATTAATGCTGGCACAGGAAACGATCTTATTTACACTAGTGTTGGCAGAGTTGCATACAACATTGATGGTGGCACAGGGAACGATCGTCTTGAAATTATTAACTCTTCCGATCTAGCCAGCATCAACATCAATTACACCAACCTCAGTAACGGCAATATTACAGGTGGTGCCAACAACGGCACTATCTTCAAAAATATCGAGTCGGTTTACTTCACTACTGGCTCTGGCAACGACTATATTAATATCTCTGCTGCTACTGGTAATAACTATGTCTTTTCTGGTGCGGGGAATGATTCGATCGTCAGCGGTACGGGCAATGATGCCATTAATGCTGGAGCTGGAGATGATATCATTTCTGTGAATGCAGGTGCCGATACCATTGATGGCGGAGTTGGGAACGATCTTCTCTATGTCAACCTTTATAACTACAATCCTAGCGATCGCACCAACATCAGTATCAATTACACCACTACCAGCAACGGTACGATTGTGGGTGGTTCTAACAACGGCACTACCTTCAAAAATATTGAGACAGCTTACTTCAATACTGGTGCTGGTAACGACTATATAAATGTTTCTGCTGCTACTGGTAACAACTCGATCTTTTCTAATGGAGGAAATGATACGATCGTCAGTGGCTCGGGGAATGATACCATCTTTGCTGGTATGGGCCACGATACCGTCGATGCAGGAGCTGGTAACGATCTCATCAAGGCTGCGGAAGGAAACGATACCATTTTTGCTGGGGCTGGAGACGATATCATCGAATCGTTTACAGGCACAGACACCATTGATGGCGGAGCTGGTAAAGATTTGCTAACCATCAGCGAATTCAACAGCTCCGATACCGATAACACTACCATTAATTACACCAGCTCCCTTAACGGCACGATTACAGGTGGCTCTAGCAGCGGTACTACCTTTAAAAATATCGAGTCAGTTAACTTCACTACTGGCTCTGGTAACGACAATATCGATATTTCTGCCGCTACTGGGAATAACACGGTATCTTCTGGTGCGGGTAATGATTCGATTATCGGCGGTACAGGTGCAGATAACATTTTTGCTGGGTTAGGAGACGACTACATCAATGTTGGTAAAGGTGCAGACACCATTGATGGGGGATCTGGTAACGATGTTCTGGTCAGCTACAACAACTTCGATACCGCCAATACCACCATTAACTACACCAGCATTAGCAACGGCACTGTCTCAGGTGGTTCCAATAACGGTACTACCTTCTACAATATCGAGTCGGTTTCCTTAACTACTGGCTCTGGCAACGACAACATTAATATATCTGCCGCTATGGGAAGGAACTATGTCTACTCTGGTGCGGGAAATGATTCGATTGTCAGTGGTAAAGGTGCAAATACCATTGATGGGGGAGCTGGTAACGATTTTCTGGTCATCAACAACAACTTCGATATAGCCAATACCATCGTTAGTAATGGGACGATTGCAGGTGGCTCTAACAACGGTACTACTTTCTACAATATCGAGTCAGTTTCCTTGACTACTGGCTCTGGCAGCGACACTATTAATCTTGCTGCCGCTATTGGTAGTAACTATGTTTTTTCCGGTGCGGGAAATGATTCGATCGTTAGCGGTACAGGCACAGATAATATCGATGCTGGGTTGGGAGACGATAGTATCAATGCTGGTACGGGTGCAGATACCATTGATGGGGGAGTTGGCAAAGATTTGCTGATCGTCAAATCTTTCGATACAGCCAATACCATCATCAATTACACCAGCGTCAGTAACGGTACGATTGTAGGTGGCTCTAGCAACGGCACTACCTTCAAAAATATCGAGTCGGTTACCATCGCCACTAACTCTGGTAACGCCAATATTAATGTCTCTGCCACTACTGGTGCCAACCTTATCTCTTCTGCTGCGGGGAATGATTCGATTATTGGCGGTTCAGGCGCAGATACGATCGATGCTGGCGCAGGAAACGATATTATTACTTCTGGAATTGGCGCAGACACGATCGATGCTGGAGCAGGAGACGACATTATTACTTCTGGAATTGGCGCAGATACCATTGAGGGGGGAATTGGTAACGATAGACTGATCGTCAATAACTCTTCAGATACAGCCAACACTAGCATCGGTTACAGTCGATACATTTATCGTGACGGTGGGATTACAGGTGGCTCAAGCAATGGTACTACTTTCGTAAATGTCGAGTCGGTTGAATTCACTACTGGCTCTGGTAACGACAATATCGATATTGTGGCTGCTCCTGGTAATAGTTATGTCTCTTCCGGTGCGGGGAACGATCTGATCCGTGGCGGTGCGGGGAATGATACGATCTTCGGCGGTGCGGGGGATGATTGGATCTTCGGTAGTGCAGGGAATGATACGATCTTCGGCGGTGCGGGGAATAATATTCTCATTGGTGGTGCTGGGAATGATATCCTCACTGGTGGTGCTGGGAATGATATTTTTGCTTTTACTGGAGAGCAATTTTCTGTTAGTTCCTTCGGTCAATTATTACCATTTAACGCTCTCGGTATTGATACTATTACCAATTTTACCGTTGGTACAGACAAAATACAGTTGAGTCCGTTTCCTTTTGTTCTCTTTGGTAGTTCTACTGGCAATACTTTCTTTGGTAGTCCTACTAGCAATACTCTACCTGCTACCGATTTTAGTACTGTCATTACCGATGCTGCTGCCTCAATGTCCAGTAGTGGGATTGTCTACAACAGCAGTAATGGCAAATTATTCTACAATGCCGATGGAGGTGCGATTGGGTTTGGTGCTAATGGCGGTCAATTTGCCCAAATGACTGCTGGTTTGAGTTTAACTACTGCTGATTTTATTGTAAAAGCAATCTAGTAGGAAAAAACTTACATATTTGGCAGAATGAATGTGAAACATCAGGGAATTAAACACTAAGATTTGATTCTCTATTTAGCATCAGCGAGGGCAATTGGAACGATTGTCCTCGCTTAATTTTGTCTTTTTGTTTTTGAGCCAAGCTCGATTTACATCTCTCCCTAAAAAATCTCCTCAGCAAAACTTGATGTAATCTCAAAGGGATCGATCGAGTACTATGATGATATACTACACGTATCGATTCTAGTAACTTCTAGCATGAAATGCATCACTGCCGCTGTCAGCATCTCCCTTACTCTTGGCACGTCGATCGCTCAAGCCCAGATTAATCCCGATCGTACTCTGGGTGCCGATCGATCGAACATCAATAACAACCTCATCCAAGGTGGCGCGCAGCGCGGTACCAATCTGTTCCACAGCTTCACGGATTTTAGTATTAGTAATGGTCAAAGAGTGGATTTTGTCAATCCGATCGGGGTGAATAATATCATCACGAGGGTGACGGATACACCGTCAAATATTAATGGTACTTTGGGCGTTTTAGGTAATGCCAATCTATTTTTTCTCAACCCGAATGGCATTTTCTTCGGACAGAATTCGCGGTTGGAGATGGCGGGGACTTTTATCGGGAGTACTGCTAATGGTTTGAAATTTGCCGATGGCAATGTTTATAGTACTGTCAATCCGCAAGTACCATTGCTGACGATGACAACTCCGGTAGGACTTCAGTTTGGTAGATCTGGGGATATTAACTTTACAGGTTCTACCAATTTATTAGCTAATTATGATGGTGCGAGCGTGTTGTTTGCAGGTGGGAATATTACGCTGACTGGTTCTAGATTGGTGCTGCCAAATGGCAAAGTAGAAGTTGCCGCAGTTAACGATGTGGGGACTGTATCGATCGATGCTAGCAAACTAACAGATACTAGGGCGACGAGTCTAGCTATTCCCGATGGGTTGAGGCGAGGGGATATTACCATTCAAAATAGTTCGCGGATTTCAACGGCTGGAACCAATAGTGGCAATATCGATCTCCAAGCTGGCAAAATTACTGTAGCTGGAACTGATACTAGTCCGTCCGTCATTAGTACCCGATCTAGCGGTACGGCGGCAAATACTCAAGGTGGTAGTATTAAACTCGATGCAATGGGTGATGTCTTAATATCTGGTAATTTCAGTGGGATTTCGAGTAGTACTTTGGGCAGTATTAATGGCGGGGATATTCAGATTAATGCTCGAAATTTACAGCTTTTAGATGGCGCATATATAGAAACAAGTCCTTATGCTACCAGCATCGGAAGTGGTGGTAATATCTCGATCTCGACAACCGATAGCGTGCGACTCAGCGCGCCGAGAAATGGCGAAGAAACAGCTCTGATAACTGGGTCTTATGGTTTGGGTAAAAGTGGAAATATTAGCATTCGCACGGGCAAACTGATTCATAAAGATGGCGCGCAAATGATGACCGATTATCTCGGCGATAACACTCCTGTAGGCACTGGGAAACTAGGGGATATTGAAATAATTGCCAGCGAATCAGTAGAAGTCAGTGGAGTGTCCTCTCGGATATTTTTACTAGGATTTCCCAAGGCTACAGGCATTACATCTTTTTCAGGGGGTCAGCAAGATTCTGGTAATATCAGTTTTCAAACTCCCAAATTTTCCCTGCAAAATGGGGCGGCAATCGCGGCGGGAACCGCTGGTAGTGGTGTGGGTGGTTCGATCGAAATCGCAGGTTTAAACGGTCGTCCGGCGGACTCTGTGGAGCTATTAGGTAACTCGAATTTAGGTCGATTTCTGGGTACTGAAAATAATCCAGCTTTTGCAGGAGTTGGGAATGGGAGTCGGATTCGGAGTATTACTAGCGATACGGGTAATGCTGGGGTGGTGAAAATTAATGCCGATCGCGTGACGTTGCAAGGTGGGACTAGAATTGATGTCAGTACGCTCGTTGGTGGAGCCTCCCAGAATGGGAATAGTGGGCAAGGTGGTTCGATCGATATTCAAGCCAAAACGGTAGAATTAATCGCTGGCGGTCAACTGATTTCGACAACCAGAGGTACCGGACAGGCTGGTAAAATTAGCGTACAAGCTGACAAAATCGCGAACTTAAATGGTATCGATTCGACCTTTGAAGCCAAGCGCGCATTTTTGAGCTTAATTCTCGTCGTTAGCAACCAGCCAGCCACCAGACAAGCTCTCAACGACTATCTTCAAAATCCCAATCCTACGTCGCAGCAGTCAGTACTCGCGGCTTGGCAGCAAGTCAATCCAAATTTACTCGATCGCCAGATCTTAGAACGATATTTTACACTGTTGCAAACTAATGCGACGGCTCGATCGACGTTCCAATCTTATCTAAGTAACACCGCCGGACAGACATCGCTGAGTGACTATAATATTTTCCTGAATGTCGATAATAATAGTGGCATTATTAGTCGATCGATCTCCAATTCTACCGGAAATGGGGGCGATATTACCGTCAATACTCCGCATCTAAATATTCAAAATGGTGGCTTAATTACCGTCAATAGCGATGGTGCCGGACGTGGCGGTAATATTACGGCGAATGCGGATACAATTAAACTCGATCGCGGTGCGATTACGGCCAAAACTGTTGCGAATAATGGTGGCGATATCGATCTTAATGTCAATAAATTGCTAATTTTGCGAAACCAGTCAGAGATTTCGGCAAGTGCGGCGACAAATGGCAATGGCGGAAATATTAAGATCTTCGCGCCGAACGGATTAATCTTGGCAGTGCCGATCGAAAATAGCGATATTACGGCTAGTGCGGCTGGCGGACAAGGTGGCAGAATTCAGATTCGAGCCGATAATGTGTTGGGATTTAGCACCCAGCGGATAGACTCATCGAGTAATATTGCCGCAACTTCGACATTTGGCGCGCAGGGGATTGTGACGATTACGACGTTAGGGAACGATCCCAATCAAGGATTACAACTCGATCCGATCGCGCCGAATCCGCCCACACTCTCGCAAACCTGCGCGAGAAATAGCGACAAGCAGGCGAGTACCTTCATCGATAGTGGCAAAGGCGGAATTACCCCAAGTGTCAGCGATCCATTGCGGAGTGCCAATTTGTGGAGCGATTCACGCGTGCCGAATCTGCCTGTCAGTAGTCTACCAACGCCGCCCTCGATCGAAGCAGCACAGGGTTGGAAAATGGGCAGCAATCGCACGGTGATTTTGACTAGTCAACCGACTAATAATTCAGAGTCGATGCTTAAAGCTACTGCGCCAAATTGCAATCTAAAATAAAGCCTAAATTGGGGTATTAATTGTCGCTCAAATTTCAGGTAGGGGCAATTCATGAATTGCCCCTGCCTGAAATTTGAGCGACCGCAAAAATCGATATTGTTAGCAAAAATTTAAATAGGATCGCTATAGATTGAAAATTTTCATTCCCTCTGCCCGTCTCACCGATATCGGCATCTCCATCATCCTTGGACTTAATTACTCTACACTTGCCGCATCCGCCCAAACCACACCCCTCACACCGCCACAGATCGATCGATTGCCACAACCGATTCCCAGTCCGTTACCCGTCCAGCCAGTTCCCCTCACACCGCCAGCAGTAACCCCGCAAAACCCGCCGACACCAACGACAGAGCGAATTAAGGTACTGCGATATCAAGTAGTGGGGAGTACGGTATTTAGCGATCGAGAATTGGCTCAAATTACCCAACCATTTACTGGCGAAGTGACATTCGACAGGCTGGAAGCGGCCAAAAATGCGATCGAAGAACTGTATCTCGATCGCCAGTATCTTACCAGTGGCGCGTATATTCCCACCGGACAAACATTATCGATCGATGGTGCGGTAGTCAGAATTCAAATTGTCGAAGGGAAGCTCGAAGATATTCAAGTTACGGGCACCCAAAGGCTCAAACCTGACTACATTCGATCGCGTCTAGCATTAGCTACCAGCCAGCCTTTGAACAACGATCGCCTAATTGAAGGATTGCGATTGTTACAGCAAGATCCGCTCATCGGGAGTATTGCCGCCGAACTCTCTAGTGGCATCCAACCAGGTACCAATCTCCTCGAAATTAAAGTTACTGAAGATCGAGCATTTACTAGCGAAGTTGCCACCAATAACAACCGTCCGCCGAGCATTGGCAGTTGGCAACGTCGCGCCCAGATTAGCGAAGCCAATGTCACTGGTTGGGGCGATCGGGTCATTCTCGCCTACAGTAATACCGATGGCAGTAACGGGATCGATGGTAGTTATACCGTGCCTCTGAGTCCATCCCAGACTACTCTGAGCATCAATATCGGGGGAACTAATAGCCGAATTATCGAAGAACCCTATCGATCGCTAGATATCACCACCAATTCTCGCTACGCCGAAGTCAGCGTCCGCCACCCCCTGATTCGTCGCGCTCGGC